>DASTHG010000084.1:0-2516 GCA_035718325.1 Gemmatimonadales bacterium
ACGTGGATTTCCCCTTTATGGCCATGATACCGCCATGCCGCCGTTCGCGCCGCAGGTAGCCCGCCCAATTAAGGTAGCCGTCCTCGGCGGCGGCATGATTGCCCGCCTCGTGCTCGAGCAGGCCCGGGGCGGGAAGCTGCCGGGTACGGAGATCGTCGCCCTGCTCGGGCGGCAAAGCGCCTCGCGAACCGAGGTGCTCGCCCGGCAGTTCGGGGTTCCGTACGTGCTCGACCGCCGGGCGCTGATGGCGCACGCTCCGCAGGCGGTCCTCGAAGCCGCTTCGCACGACGCCGTGCGCGAGCACCTGGTGCCGCTGCTTCGCGCGGGGGTCAGCGTAATCGTTCTCTCCGCCGGCGCGCTTGCCGATCAAGCGCTGACCGAGGCGGCGCAGGCGGCGGCAAAGGCGGGCGGCGCTCGCCTTCTCGTACCCTCCGGCGGCATTGGCGGGCTGGATGCTTTGAACGCCGCATGCGTCGCCGGAGTGGACGAAGTGTCGATCCAGGTGGCAAAGCCGCCCGCCGCGTGGAAAGGCATCGCGTACGTCGAGCGGCTCGCCATCGACCTCGATCGTCTTGCGGCGCCGTACGTGCTCTTCGATGGCGCGGCCCGCGACGGGGTACCGCACTTTCCACAGAATGTGAACATCGCCGCTGTCCTATCGCTGGGCGGTATCGGCATGGAGCGGACGCGACTGCGGGTGGTGGCCGATCCGGCGCTCAGCGTGAACACGCACACCATCCGCGTCGCGGGACGCACGGGGCGATTCACCGTGGTGCTGGAAAATGTGCCGACGCCCGACAATCCCAAGACGTCTTGGCTCGCGTGCTGCAGCGCTGTCGACGCGCTTCGCTCGCTGGCGGCGACGACGCGCTATGGAAGCTGAGTCGCCGACGAACGAGATTGAGTAGCGATTTTCTTGACCAAGCAGCGGATTACCAAGATAATTTCGGGTTCCGCGGAGGGGTGCCCGAGCGGCTAAAGGGGGCAGACTGTAAATCTGTTGGCCTTGCGCCTACGTTGGTTCGAATCCAACCCCCTCCACCAGCAATCGGCCCCGAGCGGACGGGCAAGGGTGATCGGTAGAAGCGAATGTCGGAAGCGCGGGTGTAGCTCAATGGTAGAGCAGAAGCCTTCCAAGCTTATGACGAGGGTTCGATTCCCTTCACCCGCTCCAGCTGATCGGGAAACCCGCTAAGGAAACGGCGCATCTCCAGATTCGCCCATGTAGCTCAGTGGTAGAGCACTCCCTTGGTAAGGGAGAGGTCACGCGTTCAATCCGCGTCATGGGCACCAGGTGACGAAGCAGAAGCGCGAGGTAAAGGGAAATGGCGAAAGGCAAGTTTGAGAGGACCAAGCCGCACGTGAACGTGGGCACGATTGGGCATGTGGACCACGGCAAGACGACGCTGACGGCGGCGATGACGCACATTCTCGCGAAGAAGTACGGGGGTGAGGCGAAGAATTACGATCAGATCGATGCGGCGCCCGAGGAGAAGGCGCGCGGCATCACGATCAACACGGCGCACGTGGAGTACCAGACGGAGAAGCGCCACTATGCGCACGTCGACTGCCCGGGGCATGCCGACTACATCAAGAACATGATCACCGGGGCGGCGCAGATGGACGGGGCGATTCTCGTGGTGAGCGCGGCCGATGGGCCGATGCCGCAGACGCGCGAGCACATCCTGCTCGCGCGCCAGGTGGGGGTGCCCTACATCGTGGTGTTCCTGAACAAGGCCGACATGGTCGATGACAAGGAGCTGCTCGAGCTGGTGGAGGTGGAGGTAAGAGAGCTTCTGTCCAAGTACGACTTCCCCGGCGACAAGACCCCGATCGTGATCGGCAGCGCGCTCAAGGCGCTCGAGGGCGAGGACTCCGAACTCGGAGTGAAGTCGGTGCTGAAGCTCGCCGAGGCGCTCGATTCGTACATTCCGACGCCGAAACGAGATATCGACAAGCCCTTCCTCATGCCGGTGGAGGATGTGTTCTCCATCTCGGGCAGGGGCACGGTGGTCACCGGGCGTATCGAGCGCGGCGTCATCAAGGTGGGCGATGAGATCGAGATCGTCGGCATTCGCCCGACGCAGAAGACGGTGTGCACGGGCGTGGAAATGTTCCGCAAGCTGCTCGACGATGGGCGAGCCGGCGACAACGTCGGCATCCTCTTGCGCGGCACCAAGCGCGAGGAAGTGGAGCGCGGGCAGGTGCTGGCGAAGCCCGGCTCCATTACCCCGCACAAGAAGTTCGAGTGCGAGGTGTACGTGCTTTCCAAAGAGGAAGGCGGGCGGCACACCCCGTTCTTCAACAACTACCGGCCGCAGTTCTACTTCCGCACGACGGACGTGACCGGCGCAGTGGAGCTCCCCAAGGGCACCGAGATGGTGATGCCGGGGGACAACGTGAAGATGGTGGTGACGCTGATCACGCCGATCGCGATGGAGCAGGGCCTTCGCTTCGCCATCCGCGAGGGCGGCAAGACCGTCGGCGCCGGCGTCGTGGCGAAGATCATCGAATAA
>DASTHG010000085.1:0-8391 GCA_035718325.1 Gemmatimonadales bacterium
GGCAGTCGGCGACCGTCGGCACAGCGGTGCCGGCACCGCTCAAAGTGCGGCTCGCGGATTCCAGTTTTGCGGGAGTGGCAGGAGCCATCGTGACCTTCGTCGTATCGCAAGGCGGAGGCACGACGGTCGCGGCAGACACGACGGACACCAGTGGCACGGCGAGTACGAGCTGGCAGCTTGGAACGAAATCCGGTCTGGACACGGTGACGGCCACGATCAGCGGCGGTACCTTCGCGCCCGTCCGATTCACCGCGACGGGTCACGCTGGGCCTCCGGTGGTCATGACTGTCCAGGCTGGGGACAGCGAGACGGCTCATGCGGGGACAGCGGTGGCGGTCGCGCCGGCGGTGCAGCTCCAGGATGCGTTCAACAACCCCGTCCCCGGGGTCGTCGTGAGTTTCGGCGTCACGGCCGGCAGCGGCCTGGTCGTGACCCCGACGGTTACGACCGACGCGAACGGCAGCGCCTCCGACAGTTGGACGCTCGGGACCGCGGGGACCAATACACTCCACGCGAGCCTGTCCCAGAGCGGGGTCACCGGCAACCCGCACGATTTTACCGCGACGGGGCTCGCTGCCGGCACACCGACGCAGGCGCTCGTGGCCTCGGGTGACAGCCAGACCGGTCTCATCGGGTATGCGCTCAATTTCCAGCCGGCTCTGCAGGTGCTCGATTCGGCGAACGGTCCGGTGCCGGGCGTCGCCGTCACCTTCGCCGTGACCGGTGGCGGTGGGAGTGTCACCGGGGCGTCTACGACGACGAATCTCTTCGGGATCGCGACGCTGGGCAGCTGGACGGTGCTTGCGGGCGCCAACACGCTGTCGGGGACTGCCACCGGAGGCGGCATCAGCGGCAATCCGGTGTCGTTCTCGGCGACCGGAGTGCCCTCGACGTTCAACATCAGCCTGCGCTATCTCTCGGCGGTATCCGCCTCCCGGCAAGCGGTGTTCGACAGTGCGGCGGCCAAGTGGCAGCGACTGATCATCGGCGACATTCCCGATCTCGCCGTGAACATTCCGTCGGGGCAATGCGGTCCCAACGCGCCGGCGATCAACGAGACGATCGACGACGTCATCATCTTCGTGACGCTCGACTCGATCGATGGCCCGGGGAAAATCCTCGGCCAATCCGGCCCCTGCTTCATCCGCCTGCCGGGCAGTCTCCCGCTGGTGGGCATCATGCACTTCGATACCGCCGACGTGGCGTTTCTCGAGAACAACAACGCGTTCAACTCGGTCATTCTCCACGAAATGGGGCACGTGCTGGGGTACGGCACCATCTGGAGCGGGTCGCTGGGGCTGAACCTGCTCGCCGGGCCCGCCCGTCAAGGCGGCACTGATCCCCACTTCATCGGAGTCCAGGCGGTTGCCCAGTTCAACGCCAGCGGGGGAGCGGGGTACAGCGCCGGCGCCAAGGTACCCGTCGAGAGTTGCATCGGCGTGGCGAACTGCGGGCCGGGAACGATCGACAGTCATTGGCGCGAATCCGTCCTCGTCAACGAGCTGATGACCGGGTTCCTGAGCGTCGGCTCGAATCCGCTCAGCGTCATCTCCACGGCCTCGATGGGCGATGAGGGGTACGTCGTCAATTATGCCGGCTCCGATCCCTACACCGTCGCGAATCCGCTGGCGGCTCTCCGCATGGCGGGAGGAGTCCGGATCGAGATGCGCGACGACGTCATCCATCTGCCGATTTACCTGGTGAACACGGCCGGTCGCGTCGTCGGCACCATTGCGCCGATACGCTAGCGTCTATTCCGTCACCGTAACGAAACAGGAAGGCTTCATGTCGCTGCGTTCCCGATTGCTCTTCGTGCTTCCCGTGGCCCTGGTCGCCTGCAAAGGCAGCGAGGCCTTCGTGGCGACGCCGACGACGATCTCCCTGAGTCTCCATGCGATGGCCTTCGGCGCCATCGGGTCGCAACAGCAGCTGGCCGCCACGGTGTTGGACCAACGCGGCGATCCGATCCCGAGCGCCTCGATCGTCTGGTCGAGCGACAATCCTCTGGTGGCTGACGTGAGCGCCGGGGGTCTCGCGACGGCGTTCGCCGTCGGATCGACGAAGCTCCGTGGCACGGTGACCCTCACCCAAGGGTCGATCGTGGACAGTGCCACGGTGAGCGTCACCCAGGTTCCCGCCCACTTCCTCAAGTTTGCGGGGGACAACCAGATCGACACGGTGTCGGGGACGCTGCCCACGGCGATCACGGTACAGGTGACCGATACGACTGCGCATCCGATCTCGCAGATCATCGTCGCCTTCGCGGTGACGAGCGGCGGCGGCCACGTCTCGAGCGCCGCAGACACGACGGATGCCACGGGGCGCGCGTCGGTGCAATGGACGCTTGGCAGCGCGGTGGGACCGAACGTCATGACCGCCACGGCGGCTGTTGCGATTCCGGGAAGCCCTGCGACATTCTCGGCGAGCGGAGTGCTGGCCGGGTCCGCGCCGTCGGTCGCCATCAACAACGGCAACGGACAGCACGGCCTCATCGGAGCGCCGCTGAACTTTCCGCCGTCGGTTGTGGTGGCGGACGGCGCCGGCACTCCGATCGCCGGAAAGCAGGTCACGTTCGCCGTGTCCGGGGGCGCCGGCGTGCTCAGCGGCGGCACGGCGGTGACCGACGCGAACGGCATCGCGACGGTGGGATCGTGGACCGTGGGCGCGGGGGCCAATGCCTTGACCGCCACCGTCGCCGACACGGGAACGGTCGTGGGGAACCCCGTGACGTTCACCGCGACGGGCGACCCGCAAGCGTATCACATCGACGTCCGGTTTATCACGACGATGACGCCGACGCAGCAGGCGGCGTTCACTTCGGCCGCGGCGAAATGGGAATCGATCATTTTCGGGGACGTCCCCGATATCCAGATCACCATCCCGCCGGGCAGCTGCGGCACGGGGTCTCCGGGGTTGAACGAGATCGTCGACGACGTCGTGATCTTCGCGATCATCGACTCGATCGATGGACCGGGGAAGATTCTCGGCCAGGCAGGACCGTGCTTCGTGCGCAACCTGAAGCACATCCCGGTCCTCGGGGTGATGCAATTCGACTCGGCGGACGTCGCGACCCTGATCGCCGGCGGGTCGTTCGGGCTCGTGATCCAGCACGAGATGGGACACGTGCTGGGGTACGGCACGATCTGGCAGAGCGACGGCCTGCTCGCCAACCCGTCGGGGTGCGACACGACGATCGATGCGCATTTCACCGGGTCGCAAGCACTCGCGGCGTTCGATCGCATCGGCGGGGCGAACTATGTGGCGAGTGCCAAGGTGCCGGTCGAGAACCACGGCGGTCCGGGGACCTGCGACGCCCACTGGCGCGAGAGCGTTTTCAAGAACGAGCTGATGACGGGATTCCTGAACATCGGATCGAACCCGCTGTCGCTCGAGACCGTGGGGTCGATGGGGGACCTGGGATACCTGGTGACGTACTCCGCGGCCGATTCCTACTCGCTGTTGACAATGGCGCTGCGAGTGGAGACGAGTCAGGCGATCATCATGCGGAATGACGTCATGCAGCTGCCGATCAGGGTTTTGGATCCGTCCGGACGGGTGGTCGGCACCTTACCACCGAGACGCTAAGCCGGCGCGTCAACCCCTGGTTAGTATTGGTGGAGGGGGCGGTAGCTCAGTTGGGAGAGCACCTGGTTTGCAACCAGGGGGTCGTGGGTTCGAATCCCATCCGCTCCATGCTCGGCCTGTCGCGAAACTGTCGCAGGGTAGCTGCATAATCATTCTCCAACAGCCCTTTTGGGCACCCAGCCCGATTCGTAACCGTAAGTTGCCTCACCAGTTGACCGCTGCATGTCCCACCGTGCACCAATTTTGCTCCTGTCGTTGGGCACACTTCACAACTCGGCGCTGGGGAGACCATGGCTGGTGCCCGCAGGGCAATCGCAGTCTCCGTCACGCTGATCGCCACGCTCGTCACTTGTGTCGACCGGCGAACGCCAACTGCATCCACTGAGCCTGGGCTCGACAGCGGCGGCACGCCCGCCGCCCTGGTCTCTCCGCCGATCACGCAGACGTTGCTCGCTTCAGGCACCGACATCGTCAACCAGAAGGTCTACACCACCGCCTCCATCTCCCCGGCCCCCAATACACTCATCACCGTCGCGGTGCTAGGGCACAACTCGACGAGTGCCGCTGCGAGCCCAACGTTGACGGGCGGCGGGATGACCAGCTGGACCGAGGTGGCGTCCATCACCTTCGACGCCGTAGCGACCCCACACAAGCGTCTGACGATTTTCCGGGCCATGAGCGCCTCGCCGGGAGGCGGCCCGCTCACGATCACCTACAGCGCCAGCCAATCCGATTGCCAGTGGATCGTATCGCAGTGGGACGGCGTGGACATCACCGGCCCGAACGGGGCGGGTGCGATCGTGCAAACGGGCTCGAACAGCGGCGACGCGGTCTCCGGCCTGGCGGTGACGCTCGCCGCCTTGGGTGACCCGGGCAATGTGACCTACGGAGTCTTCGGCGTGAGCAAGAACGCGGTCGCGGTCACGCCCGGGACCGGGTTTACCGAAATCGCGGAGCAACCCTCCGGTGAGAGTACGCCGGCCGATCTCGAGGCCGAGTGGGCGACGAACGACAACACGATCGATGCGAGCTGGGCGAGCCTGAACGGCGCGGCGCTCGGCGTCGAGATCAAGTCGGGCACGGGTGGCGGAGGCGGCGGCGGAGGTGTGTCCGCCTCACTCTCCACTGTGGCGGGTGCGCCCCCGTCGATCGCCGCTGGCGGACCGCCGGCGACGATCACGGTGACCGCGAAGGATGCCAGTGGCCTCCCGATCAGCGGCGCAACCGTGGTGCTGGCGGCGACGGGGACCGGGAACACCCTGACGCAGCCGGCAGCGGCGACCGACGCCAACGGTCAGGCGACCGGGACGCTGGCATCGACGGCAGCCGGGCCAAAGACCGTGTCGGCGAAAATCAACGGGACGGCGATCACGCAGACGGCGACGGTGACGGTCACTCCGGGCCCTGTCTCCCCGGGCCAATCCACCGTCGTGGCGACCCCGACCTCGATCGCCACTGGCGGCGCGACGTCGACCATCACAGTGACCGCAAAAGATGCCAGCGGGAACCCGGTCAGCGGCGCCACCGTCGTGCTCGCCCAAACCGGCAGCATGAGCGTGCTCACGCAACCCGCCGACACCACCAACGCGAGCGGAGTGACGACCGGCACCGTGACCTCGACGATGCAGGAGACGACGATCGTCTCGGCGACCATCGGCGGCACGGGGGTCACGCAGACCGCCACCATCGTGGTGGGCGCGCCAGTAGCGTCGAACATCACCGAGACGCTGCTCGCCTCCGGCAACAACGCCGTCAACCAGAGGATCTATACCACAGCAACGATCGCCCCCGCACCCAATGCGCTCGTCACCGTCGCGGTGCTGATGCGCCGCTCGTCCGGAGTCATCAGCCCCGCTGTCACGGGCGGTGGAATGACGCAGTGGGACGTGGTGGCGAACACGGACTTCGATACGCAGGGGACGCCCACCAAGCGGCTCATCGTCTTCCGCGCACTGAGCGCCGCGCCCGGCAGCGGGCCGATTACGATCACGTTCGCCAGCAGCGTTTCCAACGTGCAGTGGATCGTGTCGCAGTGGGATGGCGTCGAGACGGGAGGCAGCAACGGCTCCGGGGCGATCGTGCAGACGGGCACGGCGCGCAGCGACGCTGCGACGAGTTTGTCCGTGCCGCTCGCCGCGTTCGCCTCGGCCAACGACGTCGCCTACGGCCTCGTGGGCGTGGCGAAGAACGGCCCAACCGTCACCCCGGGCGCTGGGCTCACGGAGATCGCGGAGGTGTCGTCCGGAGAGAGCTCGTCGCTCGAGGCGGAATGGGCGGCCAATCAGCCAGCGGTTGGAGCGAGCTGGGGCACTTCCACGAAGCCAGGGATGTTGGCGGTGGAGATCAAGGCCGGAAATGGGGGACCGGTGGAGCCGGTGGCGACGGTCGAGGTCAGCCCGCAGTCGGCGACGGTAGTGGCTGGAAGCACGTTGCAGCTCACTGCAGTCGCCCTTGACGCGGGCGGTGAGCCGCTCACCGGTCGCTCGTATACCTGGCAGACCAGTGCCCCGTCGCTCGCGTCAGTATCGACGACCGGGCTCGTGACGGCGGTGAACCTCGGAGGGCCCGTTATCATCACGGCGACGAGCGAAGGGAAGAGCGGGACATCGAGCGTGACCGTCACCGCGTCGTCCGCACCAGTGGCGTCCGTGGAAGTCACGCCCGCGTCGGCGAGCCTCGTCGTTGGCGGTACGATTCAGCTCACGGCGACCCCCAAGGACGCGGCAGGCCAACCACTCACCGGTCGCACGGTCACCTGGACGACCGATCACGGGACGGTGGCCACGGTGTCGACGTCGGGGCTCGTGACGGGTCAGTCCGCCGGGGGCGCCACGATCACCGCGGCGAGCGAAGGGAAGAGCGGGAGCTCCAGCATCACCGTGTCGTCGGGTGGGACCGAGGCGCTGGTGGGCCAATGGTCAGCCGTACTGCCTTCGCCGGTCGTGATGGTTCACCAGCACCTGCTGTTCGACGGCCGGGTGCTGGGCTTTGGCGAAAATGGCACTCCTCAGGTGTTGGATCCGGTGAGCGGGGTCTTCACCGCTGTCCCGAGTTCCCAAGTATTGATTTGCAGCGGCCACACCTTCCTCCCCGACGGGCGGCTGCTCATAACTGGAGGAGGGGGCGCCAGCCCCAGCGTTGGTCTGCCGAGCACCACGATATTCGACCCGGCCACCGCATCGTGGATCGTCGAACCCAACATGGCTGAATCCCGGTGGTATCCGACTAACACGACTCTGCCGGACGGTGCAGTGATCACCATGTCCGGCCAGGACGTGAACAACGCAGCCGTCGCCATCCCCGAGATCTGGAACGGCACGGGTTGGCGCAAGCTCACCGGGGCGAGCCTCAGCTTGCCGAATTACCCGCGCGAGTTTGTGGCGCCTGATGGACGGGTTTTCGTCGCCGGCTCCTCGGCGCAGGCCCACTGGCTGGACGTCAGCGGCACCGGAACCTGGACAACGGGACCGACCATGAGATTCGGCTCGCGCTCCTACGGGGCCGCTGTGATGTATGAGTCGGGGAAGATTCTGTACGCGGGAGGGAACTCTGCGCCCACGAACACCGCCGAGATCGTCGACCTCAATCAGGCGAATCCGCAGTGGGCGTTCACGGGCTCGATGCAGTACGCCCGCTGGAACCTGAACGTGACCGTGTTGCCCGATGGCCAGGTGGTGGCGACGGGCGGCGTGAGCGGTAACCGTGCCGATCCGTCGCTCGCCGTCACCGCCGCGGAGATGTGGAACCCGGCGACCGGTCTCTGGACCACGATGGCGAGCGCCGCCCAGCTGCTCCGTGGGTACCACTCGACCAGCCTGCTGCTGCCGGACGGGCGCGTCCTCCACGCGGGTGGCGGTGACGGCGCCAGCACGCCCGACAACCTCAACTACCAGATTTACTCGCCACCGTACCTCTTCAAGGGGGCGCGCCCGAGTGTCACTACTGTGAGTGGGCCGGTCGGATATGGTGCGGTCCTCAACGTCCAGACGCCCGATGCGGCCAGCATCACGAGGGTGACGCTCATCCGGTTCGGCTCGGTGACTCATGCATTCGACCAGAGTCAGCTGTTGGTGTCGCTGAGCTTCTCGCAGGTAAGCGGCGGGATCTCGGTCACCTTGCCCGCCAGTGGCAACATCGCGCCGCCGGGGCCCTATATGCTGTTCCTGGTGAACGGCAACGGCGTGCCCGCGGTCGGCAGGATCCTGATCCTGCACTAGCCTTGCCAGCCCGGCGCCGGTCCGTAGCTTGCTCCACACCACTCGGTACCACTACGCTGCCGGAGCTGCGCCGTCATGAAACCGACCCTGCTGCTGCTCGCCGTGGCCTTGGCCAGTGCCGCAGGCTGCATGCGCGAGCAGCAAAACCGCATCTCGCGCATGGTCGACTCGCTGCGCCGTGCCGGCGCCCTCGATCGCACCGCGGATCGCGCCGCCCACGATCCCTGCGCCCTGCTCACCCGTGCCGAAGCGGAGCAGGTGCTCGGTCCCCTGCGTCACGATCCCTACCGTGTCGATCCGAGCGGCAATCCGGCTGCCGACGGCGCCGCCTGCCGCTATGAGACGCCGGTCGGCCGCCACCTCGTCCTGGACGTCACCTTCGACGGCGCCCTGCTGGGGATGCGCGCCATCAACCTCGGCGTCCAGATCGCGAGCCCGGTGTTCGGCAACGACAGCGCGCAGCTCGCGTCCCTGAAAGGGCACTGGGACGAGTTGCACCTCATCCCGGGGCACCTCATGGTGCGCAAAGGCGACGCGATGGTCGACGTCGGCTATCAAGGGAGCGGCACGGGGATCGGCGGAGCGGCGA
>DASTHG010000086.1:0-19896 GCA_035718325.1 Gemmatimonadales bacterium
TACGTGTCGCAGCCGTATCTCGCCGTCGGAACGAGTACGTTCGGGACCTATGTCGCAGGCGGCGCCACGCTGGTATGGAGCGACATGCTGAGCGACCACACCCTCATTACGGGGATCCAGGCGCAAGGGAAGTTTCCCCGCGACCTCGGGGCGATCGTCGCGTACGAAAATCAGCGCCGCCGGTTCAACTGGGGGGTCGCGGCGCAGCAAGTCCCGTATATCACCGGCGCGTTCTTCGCAGGGTTCCTCAATCAGGGCACGGTCTACTATGAACAAACCTATCTGGTCCGCCAGACGGAGCGTTCGGGGATCGGCTTTGCGAGCTACCCGCTGAGCCGCGTGCAGCGGTTGGAGTTCTCCGCCGGCTTCGAGAACATCTCGTTCAACACCGAGATCCAGACGCTCTACTTCGATGCGGCGACATTTCAGTACATCGGCAAGACGGACTCGAATCCTCCGTCGCGCAGTGCGTTGAACATGGGCGTTGCGTCGGCGGCACTGGTCTATGACAACTCGTTCTTTGGAGCGACGAGCCCGATTCTCGGCAGCCGCTACCGGCTCGAAGCCGATCCGTGGATCGGGTCGTTGAAGATGGTGAGCGTGACCGCCGACTACCGGAAATACATCATGCCGGTGCGCCGGTTGACGTTCGCTGCGCGGGTCGCGCACGCTGGTCGCTACGGACCCGACGCCGAGAGCTCGGCGCTGTTCCCGCTGTTCCTGGGCTATCAGACGCTGGTCCGCGGATACGACTACAACTCCTTCAGCGCGTCGGAGTGCCCGTCGACGGGGACTACCTGCCCCGCGTTCGACCGGCTGTTCGGCAGCCGGCTTTTGCTCGGTAATGTGGAAGCCCGTTTCCCCCTGCTCGGCGTGCTCGGATTGGGAAGCGGTTATTACGGGGCGGTGCCGATCGAAGCAGGCGTGTTCGCGGACGCCGGCGTCGCCTGGAACAGCCAGCAGGCGACCTCCCTCGCCCACCGGCAGGCGGTCACGAGTGCCGGCGCCGTGCTCCGCATGAATCTCTTCGGCTTCGCCGTCGCCGAGCTGGATTACGTGAAGCCGTTCCAGCGGCCGGATAAAGGCTGGTACTGGGAGTTGAGTCTGACGCCGGGGTTCTAAACGGCCGACGGGAGGGGACGGTAGGGGACGGTAGGAGACGGTAGGGGTGAACCCACTGCTCTCTCACCCCTGCCGTCCCCTACCGTCTCTTACCATCCCCTTCCGTCGTCCCAGTTCGCGCATCAATCTCGCGAATCCCCCGCAGCACCACGATCCGGAAGTGAATCCGCTCGATCCGTCCCCAGTAGCTCTCGAGGGTCTGCTGGTCGAGTGCGAGCGCGCGAGAGCGCGCGACCCCCGCTGGCGGGGGCACGAGGATCGCCAGACGGTCGTAGACCGCGCCCCGATCGGTGGCGTCGACGCGGGACAGGAGATGCCACAACGAGATCGCGTCCTCGGAGCGCGCTGCTGCGAGCGCCGCACGCACGGCTGCGGCGCCTCCCGACGCGAACGCGAAGGAATCGAGTGCCGCGACGAGTCCCGCCGGTGCGTCCGAGACGTAGGGGACCCCCGGCGGGCGCTGGGGCCGGGTGTCCGCGTAGGCGTCGACGGGGATCACGGAGCGCGCGCCGCCCCAGGCGAATTCGACATACCCGCCTGTGACGTGCAGCCGGCCGCGCCCGCTCGAGTCGGTTTCGAGGACGTACTCGCAGCCCAGATCGACCGCGGTGCCGGCAGGCGTGTCGACGAAGAAGAGCCGCGGCGGGGCATCCACCTTGGCGTGGATCGCGCCGTACGCGAGCGCCAGGCGGTGATCGGTCGCAAGGGCGCGCACCAGCCGGATCCGTGAGCCCGGCGCGACATCTACGCGACCGATGCCGCCGACCACGATCGTGGCGCGGGAAGAGTCGTCGGTTTGGAGTATGGCGCCGACCCGCATCGTGCCCGACCCGCCGAGTGGAGCATCGTTCACTCGGGGCGCTCCGGCGACGCGCTGCACCGTCCACGTCTCATCGCGTGGCTTGAGCAGCAGGATCGCGGCTATGCCGGCGGCCAGAGCGAGCGGGACCCACAGGAGGGGACGGTATTTTCTCCGCCGCATCCTCTGCCGGATTCCCGGCCAGAGATCTTCCGGCGGCTCGATGCTCCGTGGCAGCCGCTGCGCGGCGTCCTGCAGCTCCTTCTCGTTCATCGCTCCAACCGTTCCCGCAGGAGACGGCGCGCCCGGAACAGCTGCGCCTTCGACGTCCCCACTGCGATGCCCGTCATCCTGGCAATATCCTCGTGGCCATAGCCTTCTACGTCGAACAACACGAACACCTCGCGTGCCCCCTGGGGCAACGTGGCGATGGCGCGCTCGAGATCGATGCCGAGGCCCGCGGCGGCGGTGTTCGTGGCGCGCTCATGTAGGTCGGGCTGTGCCACCGGCATCACCCGGTCCTCGCGCCGCCGATCCCCGCGGTTCGCCATCCAGACGAGGTTCACGGCGAGGCGGTACAGCCACGAGCCGAACGCGCTCTCGCCGCGGAACGTGCTCAGCTTCTCCCAGCAGTGCACGAACACGTCCTGCGTCAGCTCCGCGGCCCTGCCGCGCTCGCCGCTCAACCGGAGGCACAACGCATAGACCCGCCCCGCATGCTCGCGATACAGGGCTTCGAACGCCGACTCGTCGCCCGCGCGAGCACGGACGACGCGCTCGTCCAGGGACGCCGGAGCCGACGGCACAGCCGGGGTTAATGACACAATGGTAAGATGTCGCCGATCGGTCGGAGGTTTGAGATGCGAGTTGTTGGGTAGACGCCAAGACGCCAAGCCGCCGAGTGGACGCCAAGGAGGTAGGTGTTAGGTCCTAATGCCCCGCCGCCGTTGAGTCCGCCGGCCTAATCAGTAGGCCTGTCGTCGATACCCGCACCTCGTACTTCGCTGGTCGCGCTACCGTGATGAACGTCCCCGATCCGTACGTCGCGTCGACCAGCGGCGCCAGGACCGTGGGATGGCGGTGCACGAAGCCGAACACGTTCACCATGTGATCCTGGCCCAGCGGGAAGACGGTATGCGGCCGGTGCCGTTCGTCGGGGACGGCGTTGTAGCGGCCGCCGACGCGGTCCAGCTCGTAGGCCGTCTGGAGGCCCAGGATGTTGACGATCGGCTTCCACTTGAGGATTCGGGCATCCACGTAGAGGGCGTCGCCGAGGATGTCGAATTGCCCCACGCGGCCATCGGGCATCGTCACCGTGGCGCGGAAGTGTTGCGGTCCCACGGGCTCCGTCTGCACCACCGCTGCCACCTCCTCGGCGGTGAGGGCGCGATAGCCGTGAATCCCGATCGTGACGGCGGCGAACAGGCCCGCAAGCGCGAGGCAGAGCAGGGCCGACAACACGCTGACGAGACTATGGAGCAGACGGCGGCGCTTTCCGGCCCATACAGCCAGGGCGACGAGCAGCGCGCCGATCAGCGCGGTGACGAGGGAGACGCCGGTGAGCACCGACATGACGAATACAAGCTACCAGACAACGGGCCCCCTCCGCATCCAGCGAAGGGGGCCCGCGTGTCGTCCGCCCAGGCTATTGCTGGACCTGGGTTTCCTGACGTGCGGGGGGTCGCACGCTCTGGCGCCGATCAGTCACGAGGCGGCGGTCGAGACCGGACCGACGATCGAGCATCATGCGGCGATCGATTCCGCTGCGGCGTTCCACAGCGACCTCGATCACTTGCTGACGGCGCTCGGCGCTATCGCGCCGCTCGATGCGTCGCCGCTCACCGCTGCTGCGTCGACCCGAACCCATTTGCCAGAGGCTCCGAACGGACAGGGAAACGAATAGCCCACTCTGGGCTTACACTGCACCAGCGCAAGAGCTATGCCTTATGACCGCACTTTGTGACGAACCACAGCTTGTGACATGTCAATCACTTACGCAGACGGGCCATGGGTCACACTGCACCATCTACATGGCCCGCTCGCCACGATGTGCCGAGCCGGAGCGACAACGGTTTGCGGTGACGCTCTCGAGACGACCGCGTCGACGACCTGTAGCACCGCCGCAACAAGACAAATAACCGGCGGCGTGTATGTAGCGCTATGCGCAACCTCAGCCAGGAGGCACGGCACTTGCCACCCACCCCGCCATCCATGACCAGCGCTGCGGCGCAACCCGCCGCTGCCCTCCGTCCCGGGGCGCCGTCAGGAGTTGCCGGGGTCGAGATATATCCTCTCGACGCTCTCGCTGCGAGCCGCATCCTCAGCGCTGAGGCGTTGAGCTTCGTGGCCCAGCTGGCCCGCACGTTCGAGGGCCGCCGCCAGGAGCTGCTTGCAGCGCGGGTCGCGCGGCAGCAGCGCCTGCTCGACGGGGAGCGCCCCGACTTCCTCCGCGAGACGCGCACGGTCCGCGAATCCGACTGGGTCGTCGCGCCGATCCCACAGGACCTGATGGACCGGCGCGTGGAGATCACCGGGCCGGTCGACCGCAAAATGATCATCAACGCCCTCAATTCAGGGGCGCGCGTATTCATGGCCGATTTCGAGGACTCGCACTCCCCCACGTGGGCGGGGACGATCGACGGCCAGATGAACCTGTACGACGCGGTCCGCGGCACGATCTCCTTCGACAGTCCCGAGGGGAAGCACTACACCGTCGCCCCCGGCGCCGCCACCCTGATGGTGCGGCCGCGTGGCTGGCATCTGGTCGAGAAGCACATGCTCGTGGACGGGCGCCCCGTCTCGGCTGCGCTGTTCGATTTCGGGCTCTGCTTCTTCCACAACGCCATGGCGCTGTGTCGCAAGGGGTCGGGACCGTACTTCTATCTCCCCAAGATGGAGAGCCATCTCGAGGCGCGGCTGTGGAACGACGTCTTCGTCGCCGCACAGGACGCGCTGGGGCTCCCCCGCGGGACGATCCGGGCGACGGCGCTGATCGAGACGATCCTCGCCGCGTTCGAGATGCACGAGATCCTGTGGGAGCTGCGCGACCACTCCGCGGGGCTGAACTGCGGGCGCTGGGACTACATCTTCAGCTTCATCAAGAAATTCCGGAACGACCCGGGGTTCGTGCTGCCCGACCGCGCCGCGGTCACGATGGACAAGGCGTTCCTCAAGGCCTACGTCGATCTGCTGATTCAGACCTGCCACCGCCGGCGCATTCACGCCATGGGCGGAATGGCGGCGCAGATCCCGATCAAGAACGATCCCGCGGCCAACGCGGCCGCGCTCGCCAAGGTGACGCAGGACAAGTTACGGGAGGTCAATGCCGGGCATGACGGCACCTGGGTAGCGCATCCAGGTCTGGTGCCGGTGGCCAGGGGCGTGTTCGACGCCCAGATGGCGGCTTCCCACCAACTACAGGTGACGCGCGCCGACGTGCGCGTCACCGCCCAAGACTTGCTCGCCGTCCCTGACGGCGAGATCACGTTCGAGGGGCTGCGCGTCAACATCGACGTGGGGATCCAGTACCTCGAGTCCTGGCTCTCGGGCGTCGGATGCGTGCCGATCTACAACCTGATGGAAGACGCCGCGACCGCCGAGATCTCGCGCACCCAGGTGTGGCAGTGGTTGACGCACGGCGCGAAGCTTGCGGATGGGCGCCGGGTAACCGCGGAGCTGGTGCGGCACACGATGCAGGACGAGCTGGACCAGCTGCGCGAGCGGCTCGGGCCCGTTCGGTTCGACTCCGGCAAGTTCGCGCTCGCGTCGAAACTCTTCGACCAGATGATGACCGGCGCGGACTTTCCGGAGTTCCTCACGACGGTAGGCTACGATTACCTGGATTGATCGAGGGGGGAGCGTATGAAGCAGTTGTTCCTGGAGTCGCTGACGCGGCGGTGGGCCACGAGCCCCCGGTGGAAGGGGATCACTCGGCCCTACACGGCCGAAGATGTCTGGCGGCTCAAGGGCTCCCTCGATATCGCGTACACACTGGCGGAGGTGGGAGCCGGCAAATTGTGGAACCTCATGCATGACGAGCCGTACGTCGCCGCGCTGTCTGCGGTGACCGGCAACCAGGCGGTGCAGGAGGTCCAGGCGGGGCTCAAGGCGATCTACGTCAGCGGGTGGCAGGTCGCCGCCGACGCCAATACCGCCGGCCAGATGTACCCCGACCAGAGCCTCTATCCCGCCGACTCCGTCCCCGCCCTGGTGCGGCGGCTGCAGCGGGCGCTGCGCCGCGCCGACGAGATCCACCACGCGCGCGGCGACGACGCGATCGACTGGTACGTCCCCTTCGTGGCGGACGCCGAAGCCGGCTTCGGCGGCAACCTCAATGCCTTCGAATTGATGAAGGCGATGATCGCCGAGGGCGTCGCGGCGGTGCACTACGAGGACCAGCTCTCCTCCGTCAAAAAGTGCGGCCATCTGGGCGGCAAGGTGCTCGTGCCGACCAGCGAGTTCATCTCGAAGCTCGTCTCGGCGCGGCTCGCCGCCGACGTGTGCGGTGTCGACACGCTGCTCATCGCCCGCACGGACGCCAACAGCGCTACGCTCCTGACGAGCGACGTCGACGAGTATGACCGTGCTTTCTGTACCGGGGAGCGGACTGTCGAAGGGTTCTACAGCGTACGGGACGGCGTCGACGCGGCGATTCACCGCGCCCTGGCCTACGCTCCCTACGCCGATCTGCTCTGGTTCGAGACGGCGAAGCCCGATCTCGCCGAAGCGGGGCGGTTCGCCGAGCAGGTCCATGCCCGCTTCCCGGGCAAGCTGCTCGCCTACAACTGCTCCCCCTCGTTCAACTGGCGCAAGCATCTCAGCGAAGCGCAGTGCGCGTCGTTCCAGAAGGACCTGGGTGCGCTGGGGTACAAGTTCCAGTTCGTCACCCTGTCCGGCTTCCACGCCCTCAACATGGCCACCTACGAGCTGGCCCGGGCGTACCGCGAGCGCGGCATGGCTGCCTACGCGGACCTCCAGACCCAGGAATTCGCCGCCCAGGGCGCCGGCTATGAGGCGGTGAAGCATCAGGAGTTCGTCGGAGTGGGCTATTTTGATGACGTTACGCAAGTCATCGCGGGCGGCCAATCGTCCACGACGGCGTTGGCTAACTCCACTGAGCAGGCCCAGTTCCACGAGAAGAGCACCGTGGAAGAGCAGTTGGCCCGATAATTGCGAAGTGTCGATCGGCAGCGGACATAGGGGAGGATTCTCGCCGGCAAAGGCGGCGTCACCAGGCGCCGCGCCGGCGGCCGGGCACTGTGCACGGTCCCCGGCACCTCCCCCGGATTTTCCAGACATACGAGGCGGCGGGGTCGGCGTCATGACGGACCGGGAACGCGCCCTCCCCGCATGCCTCGATCCAGACCTTCAGACATAGAGGCAGCGCCGTGCGCGCGACGCCTCGCTCCGCGTGACGCGCCGGGGACTGTAAATCCCCGGCGCGTCGCGTTTTCCTCCCTGTGACCCACGACCCACTCCCGCCCGTGCCCTGCGCCACCGACTGGTATCGCATTTGCTACGAAATTGGGCATGTCACCGACCGCCCATGGAGCATACGAAGTGAGCGCGAAGCACGTGGATGGCGTACTGCGTACCGCCGAGCTGCTGCAGGAAGCCCGGCAACACGAGCGCGCCGGGCGCATCCGCGAGGCGATGGACTGCTGCATGGCGGCGGTCGCCGAAGCCGCCTGGTGTGGCGCATGGGCCGCGCTGGCAGTCGGTCTGCGCCGACTCGGCGTCCTGCACCATCAGCGCAATGAGCTCGCCGCCGCGCGCGAGACCTGCCGCACGTCGGTCGATGTCGCGCTTCGCGCCGGCGAGCCGACGATCGCCGTCGAGGCGCTGCTCGCCCTCGGCAACTTCGAAGCGACCCACGGACAGATCGAGGCGGCGCGGGATTGCTACCGCGAGGCGCTCGAGGCGTTAGGGGATGAGCGCTCGGAGATGAAGGGGCGCATCGAGTATCAAATCGAGGAGCTGGAGAAACAGACGCGGGCTGCGTAACTGAAGCTATCAACTATCGGCTATCAGCTATCGGCTTCAATCCCCGCAACTCAATATCAATGCCTCTAGCTGACAGCCGATAGCCGATAGCGCCTTATAGCCTTTCCGGCGGCGTCACTCCACTGGGCACCGCCACCGATTCCGGCTCCGGCGTAAAGTCTTCCCCCGGATTAATGAATCGATCCCGCTCAAACCGGTACTGCTTGTCGTACAGCTGCCGGTAGCGCCCAGCGCGCGCCAGGAGCTCCGGGTGGGTGCCGCGCTCCACGATCTCGCCGCCCTCCATAACGAGGATCTGGTCGGCGCTCTGGATCGTGGAGAGCCGGTGCGCGATGACGAACGTCGTGCGCCCGCGCCGCAGCGAGCGCAGGCCGTCCTGGATGAAGCCTTCGCTCTCGGAGTCGAGACTCGACGTCGCTTCATCGAGAATCAGGATGCGCGGATCGGCTACGATGGCCCGTGCGATCGCCACCCGCTGGCGCTCGCCCCCCGAGAGCTTCACGCCTCGCTCGCCCACCACCGTGTCGAGCCCCAGCTCGAAGCGCGCGACGAACTGGTCGCAATGCGCGATCTTGGCAGCCGCCTCGATCTCTGCGCGAGTCGCGTGCGGCCGGGCGAAGCGGATGTTCTCGGCGATCGTGCCGTCGAACAGGAAGTTGTCCTGCAGCACCACGCCAAGCTGCGTGCGGAAATCCCGCAGCGGCACGGTCGCCAGATCCCGCCCGTCGATCAGGACCTTCCCCGATTCCGGCCGATGGAACGTCATGACCAGGCCGATGACGGTGCTCTTCCCCGCCCCCGACGAGCCGACGAGCGCCGTGGTGGAGCCCGCCGGGGCACGGAACGAGACGTGCTTGACGACGTCGACCCCCGGCTTATACGCGAAGGTGACGTCCTGGAATTCGATATCCCCGCGCACAATCCCGAGCGGGGCTCTGGCCTCGTCCCCGGCGTCCTCGGTGATCTGGGAGCGGATGTCGAGGATGCGGTCGATCCCCGCGAATGCCTCCGTGATCTGGGTCCCGATCGACGCGATCTGGATCACGGGCATCGCCAGCATCCCGGTGAACAGCAGGTACATCACGAGGTCGCCGAGCGTCATCGATTGGTTGAGCACGGCGCGCCCGCCGACGAGGATCATGATGACCCCGATCGCCCCGATCACGACCCCGGAGAATGCGCCGACGCCCGAGATCCCGGTCATCGTCGCGGCGATATTGCGAAACAGCTTGTTCACGCCTTTGGTGAAGACGAGTCGCTCGCCGCGCTCGGCGTGATACGCCTTCACGATCCGGATGCCGCCCAGCGTCTCGGCCAGGCGCCCCGTGACCTCGGCGTTGATCTTCGAGCGCTCGCGGAACAGCGGGCGCAGCTTGGTGAAGGCATACGCCATCCCGCCTCCGAACGCCCCCAGCGCAAGAATCGAGAAAGCCGTCAGGCGCCAGTTCAGAAAGATCAGCACGCCCAGCGCGATCACCGCCGTCATCACCCCACCGACGAGCTGGACCAGCCCCGTTCCAACGAGGTTCCGGATCCCCTCGGCGTCATTCATGACCCGCGAGATCAGGATCCCCGTCTTCGTCGAGTCGTAGTAGCTCGTCGGGAGCCGCAGCACGTATTGCTGCACGCTGCGACGCATGTCGGTAATCGCGCGTTGAGCGGCAACGCCGAGAATCTGAGACAGGCCGAACGAGGTGACCGCCTGCACCACCGTCGCCACCGCGACGACCAGGGCGATCCAGACGAGGAGATCGGGACGCTTCTGGCCGATCACCCGATCAATGACCATCTTGGATGAAGAAGGAAGGATCAGGCCTGTCAGCCGATTGACGACAAGCAGGCCCAGTCCGAGGAACAGCCGCCGGCGATGCCCCCACACCAGGGCCCGGGCCTCACCCCAGGCAGCTGCACTGACGCCGCGCTTTTGCTTTTTCTCTTCAGCCATACCGGATGTTAGCTTAGGAGCGGACGTTCCGTCCACACCGCAACACCGAGGAAGCCGTGAAACGTTCCACCGTGGTGACGCTGGTTGTGATCGCCGCGCTCGCCGGCCTGGCCGTCTACAGCACGACCTCGCAGGCCGGCCACCGCTGCCAGGTTTGCGTCACCTTCAAAGGACGCGGCAACTGCGCCACGGCCGCAGGGTCCACCGAGCAGGATGCCCGGGAGGGAGCGCAGACCACCGCTTGTGGCCCGCTGGCATCCGGGATGGACGAGTCGATCGCCTGCGGGCGGGTCCAAGCGGACTCCGTCCAGTGCCGCACCCGCTGAGCGGCACACCAGAGCGCGCATGAGTGGATTCCTGTTGCCACGAGCCGCGCTGCCGGCTCGCGTCACGATGACGAGCGGGAAACCCCGTGTCGGAACGATTTTCGTCGGTGCCCGGGTGCCCCAGCACGACGGTCCTGAGACGCCCCTGGAGATGCTGAACCGGCCGGAGTCCTTCTTCCCGTTCCGCCCCAATGATGGCGAGATTCTGCTCGTGGCCAAAGGGCAGACGGTCGCACTCACGATCGACCACCGCGGACCGATCATCGATCCGGACCGGTTGTCGGCCGCCAAGCAGCTGCAGCTCGAGCTGGTGCTCGCCAACGGCTCCACCATGGAGGGGCGCGCGGCGGTCGAGCTGCCGGAGCAGCATTCCCGGGCGCTCGACTACCTCAACGCCACCACCGCCCCGTTTTTCGAGCTTTCCACCGACGAGAGTATCCACTACGTGAACCGCGCGCATGTGCTGTTTGCGCGGCCGCGGGACTGACCCGTGGCCACGCGCCTCGATCCCTTCGTCGACGTCCTGCTGCGCGAGCAGGGGGACCAGCTGTACCTCTTGCCCGACGAGCCGGTGACCATCGTGAAGGGCGGCAAGCCCCGCAAAGTGAGCAAGCAGCCGCTCACCGACGCCCATATCTACGCCCTGCTGACCGAGGTGGCGCCGTCCGACGCGGCCGACAAGATCGACAAACGCGCCGAGACGGAGTTCGACTACGTCGCCGACCGCGGGCTCGTCAAAGTGCGTATCGTGCCGGAAACGGGACGCCTGACCGCCATCATCACTCCCGCGCGCCGTCCTGCCGGAGAACCCGAGCCAGAGCCGGCTCCCACGCCGAGTGTCACGGCAGCGGCCGGCAAGCCCCGCCCCGCGGGGGCGGTCGCTGCCGCACAGCGTCCGTCAGGCGTCAAATCGGTGGGACCCCCGCCCCGCCCACCGCGCCCGTCGGCCATCGCCGCCGCCCCTTTGATCGAAGCACCGGTGCCGCCCGCGGCGGCCGAGCCCCTGGCGCGCGGCAGCGGCGAGTTACCCGCGGAATTCGCCGAGGATCAGTATCAGGCCGCCGAGAAGCGCCTTGGCGTGCTGCTCAAGGAGCTGGTGCAGAGCTCCTCGTCGGACCTGCACATGCGAGTCGGCGAGCCGCCCGTGTTCCGCACCCATGGAGAGATCACCCGTCAGAAGGGCACCGCCTTCTCGGGGGATCAGTTGGCGCTCACGCTGCTCGCGATCATGCCGGAGCGCAATCGCGGCGAGTGGAAGGAGACCGGCGACAGCGATTTTGCCTACGAGATCGATGGGCTCGCGCGGTTCCGGGTCAACGCGGCACGCGACCGCAAGGGGCCCGTCGCGGTGTTCCGCGTCATCCCGGCGAAGGTCGTAACCGTCGAGGAGATGGGGCTCGGCAAGGAAATCACCCAGCTCGCGTTTCTCAACAAAGGGCTGGTGCTCGTTTCCGGGCCCACCGGATCGGGCAAGTCCACGACCCTGTGCGCCCTCATCGATCTCATCAACCGCGAGCGCACCGACCACATCGTCACGATCGAAGACCCGATCGAGTTCGTGCACGAAAACAAACGCTGCCTCATCACCCAGCGCCAGGTGCATCTGCACACCGACAGCTTCAAGACCGCGCTGCGGGCCGCGCTGCGCGAGGATCCCGACATCGTGCTCGTGGGTGAGATGCGCGACCTCGAGACGATCGCCATCGCGATCGAGACCGCCGAAACCGGTCACCTCGTCTTCGGGACGCTGCACACGACGACCGCGGCTTCCACGGTCGACCGCATTATCGACCAGTTCCCTGCCGATCGCCAAGCGCAGATCCGCGTGATGCTGTCGGAGTCGCTCAAGGGCGTCATCAGCCAGACGCTGTGCAAGAAAGTCGGCGGCGGGCGCGTCGCAGCGCGGGAGGTGCTGCTCGCGACACCGGCGGTGTCGAACCTGATCCGCGAGGGCAAGACGTTCCAGATTCCCTCGATCATCCAGACGAGCCGCAAAATCGGGATGATCACCCTCAACGACTGCCTGCTCGACCTGGTGGAGAAGAAGCTGATCTCGCCCGACGAGGCCTACCTCAAATCCATCGAGAAGTCGATGATGCTGCAGGCGCTGAAGACACGGGGCCACACCGTCACCATGGCCACCGCCGGGAGCGCCTAGCGCATCAGGGGATGATGTCGAACGAGCTGCTCGTCGCGGTGGTCAAGCCGGCCGAGGACGCGCCCAGCACGTAGCCCGTCCCCTGCAGGTTGATCGTCAAGTCGTTGAAGATCGCGACTCCGGAAACGGTCACGATCGTTGTGGTCCCCGATAACACTGCCGAAGTCGGGTTTTGGCTGAGGGCCATGGTGATGCCCCCGTGGAACGTCGTGTCCACGTTCCCCAAAGTGTCTTCCACGGCTACCTGCACTGCGGGGGTGATGAAGGCCCCGGCGTGCGCAGTCGATGGTTCGGCAACGAACACCAACCGCTGGTTGCCGCCCCCACCGCCACCACCGATGCCGACGATATGCTGGAGCTGGGAATTCGGGCATCCCAGAGTCACGAGCGCGCCGACGCCGAGTACTGCCCAGGTTCCGAATCGCATGCGTCTCCCTTCCCACTTGTGGTCCGGAGCCCTACCTTGGGACGTCACAATTAGTTAGACGATTGCAGGGGCTTGTCAATGGTGACCAGGGTCGCTTCAGCCGCCCGTGCGGCGGACATTCCCATAGCGAACTACATCGGCGGTACCTGGGTCCGGTCCGGGTCCGCCGATTCGCTCCCGCTCACCAATCCGGCGACCGGGGAAGCGCTGGGGCGTGTGCCCCTCTCCGGGGCCCGGGAGGTGGACGTCGCGGTCCAGGCTGCGCTGGCGGCCTTCCCCAAATGGCGCCGCACCCCGCCCGTAGTACGGGCACGTTACCTGTTCGCGTTCAAGGCCATGCTCGAAGCGCACTTCGATGAGCTGGCCGCGATCGTTACGCAGGAGAACGGCAAGACGTTGGACGAGGCCCGCGGATCGGTGCGCCGCGGCATCGAGAACGTCGAACACGCCTGCGGCATCCCGACGCTGCTGATGGGCGCGACGCTCGAAGACGTCGCCACCGGCATCGATTGCGAGTTCGTGCGCCAGCCGATGGGCGTGTTCGCCGCCATCACGCCCTTCAACTTTCCGGCGATGGTGCCGCTGTGGTTCTGGCCGTACGCGATCGCGAGCGGCAACACCTTCATCATCAAGCCTTCCGAACAGGTGCCGCTGTCGCAGCAGCGCATGGTCGAGCTGGCCCACGAGGCGGGCATCCCGCCGGGGGTCTTGAACCTGGTGCATGGTGGCAAGGATGCCGTCAATGCGCTGCTCGAGCATGAGGGAATAACGGGCATTTCGTTCGTGGGGTCGTCGCCCGTGGCGCGGCACGTCTACGCCACCGCCGCGCAGCACGGCAAGCGGGTGCAGGCGCTCGGCGGGGCCAAGAATCACATCATCGTCATGCCCGACGCGGACATGGACCGCACCACGCAAGTCGTCCTCGAATCGATGTTCGGGTGCGCCGGCCAGCGCTGCCTCGCCGGCAGCGTCGTCGTGGCGGCGGGGGCGGCGTATGGTCCCTTCAAGGACCGCCTGATCGGCGCCGCCAAACGGCTGAAGCTGGGCTACGGCCTGGACGACGGCGTTACGCTCGGACCCGTCGTCTCGGCCCGGCAGAAAGAGCGGGTCACCGGATTCATCGACGCCGGCGTGCAGGGCGGCGCGGACCTGCTGCTCGATGGCCGGACGGCCCGCGTCGCCGAGTATCCCAAGGGGCAGTTCATGGGACCGACGCTGTTCGACGGCGTCACGCCCGCGATGACGATCGGCAAGGAAGAGATCTTCGGACCGGTGGGATCGATCATCCGCGCCGCCGACCTCGACGATGCGCTGGCACTGGTGCAGGCGAGCCCGTTCGCCAACGCGACGTCGATCTTCACGTCGAGCGGCAAGGTCGCCCGCGAGTTCCGCTATCGCTGCGGCGTGTCGATGATCGGTGTGAACATCGGCGTCGCGGCGCCGATGGCGTTCTTTCCGTTCGGGGGCACCAAGGGGTCGTTCTACGGCGATCTCAAGGCCCATGGGCAGGACTCGGTGCAGTTCTTCACGGACAAAAAGGTCGTCATCTCGAGGTGGTTTTGATGGCGCGCACGGTGGTGGGCGGCCTGATCCAGATGTCGAATCCGGTGAACGACGCCAACGCGCCGGTCACAAAAGTACGGGACGCGATGTTCGAGAAGCACCTTCCCTTCATCGAGGAAGCGGGGAAACGCGGCACCCAGATCCTCTGCCTCCAGGAAGTGTTCAACGGCCCCTACTTCTGCCCGTCGCAGGACGCCAAGTGGTGCGACATCGCCGAGCCGATCCCCGGTCCGACGATCGAGCGCATGCAGGCGATCGCCAAACGCCACGACATGGCGATGATCGTGCCGATTTACGAGCGCGAGATGGCGGGCGTCTATTACAACACCGCGGCGGTGATCGATGCCGACGGAACGTACCTCGGCAAGTACCGCAAGAATCACATTCCCCACACGGCGGGCTTCTGGGAGAAGTACTTCTTCAAGCCGGGCAACCTCGGGTACCCCGTCTTCAAGACGCGCTACGCTACCATCGGCGTTTACATCTGTTATGACCGTCACTTCCCCGAAGGCGCGCGGTTGCTCGGCCTGCACGGCGCCGAGATCGTGTTCAATCCTTCGGCCACCGTGAAGGGGCTGTCGCAGTATCTCTGGAAACTCGAGCAGCCGGCGCACGCGGTGGCCAACGGCTACTTCATGGGATGCTCGAACCGCGTCGGCACCGAGGCCCCGTGGAACATCGGACAGTTCTACGGCTCGAGCTACTTCGTCGATCCGCGCGGCAACTTCCTCGCCCAGGCGAGCGAAGACAAGGACGAGCTGGTGACGGCCGAGATGAACCTCGACATGATCGAAGAGGTGCGGCGCACCTGGCAGTTCTTCCGCGATCGCCGGCCGGAGACGTACGAGGACATGGTGAGGCAAGTACCGTGACGAGTGGCGAGTGGCGTGTGGCGAGTGAACCACCAGCTGTATCGTGCCACTCCTAGTTAAGGGCGGGCGTGTCGTCACGGCGACGGACGACTACAAAGCCGACGTCTACTGCGCCGGCGAGACGATCACGCGCATCGAGCCCGCGATCGACCCGAAAAGCCTGCCCCCGGGCACCGACCTGATCGACGCCACCGGGAAGTACGTGATGCCCGGGTTCATCGATCCTCACGTCCACATCTACCTCCCCTTCATGGGGACGTACGCTGCCGACGACTACGACTCGGCGAGCCGGGCGGCGCTGGCGGGCGGGACGACCACGCTGATCGAGATGATCTGCCCCGGGCCGGCGGACGAGCCCTACGACGCGTTCGAGCGGTGGCGCGACAAGGCGAAGCCGCTCGCGGCCGTCGACTACACGTTTCACATGTCGGTCGTGCGGTTCGACGCCAAAGTGCACGACCAGTTCCGCAAGATCGTGGCGGGAGGGGTGGCGTCGTTCAAGGTATTCCTCGCTTACAAGGGCGCGCTCAATCTCACGGACGAGGAGCTCTTCGCCGCCATGAAACTGGCGCGCGAGCTGGGAGTGATCGTCACCGCACACTGCGAGAACGCCGATGCGATCGACGCCCTGCAGAAAGCGCTGCTCGCCGCCGGCAAGACCGGGCCCGAATGGCACGGGCCGTCGCGCCCGCCGGTCGTGGAGGCCGATGGCGTGCACCACCTGTGCACGTTCGCCGAATTGCTCGGCACCCACGTGTACACGGTGCATACGTCGTGCGACGAGGCGGTGCGGGCGGCGCTCGCGGCGCGCCACCGCGGCGTCAACGTCTGGATCGAATCGGTGATTCCGCACTTCGTGCTCGACGAGACCTACGCCGAACGGCCCAACTTCGAGGGGGCGAAGTACGTCATGTCACCGCCGCTTCGGGCGAAGGCGAATCAGGCTGTGCTGTGGAACGGGGTGAAGTCGCGCGCCATCAGCACGATCGGGACCGATCACGCGCCGTTCCGCTTCAAGGACCAGAAGCCGATGGGCCGCGACGCGTTCACCAAGATCCCGAACGGCATCGCGAGCATCCAGGAGCGCGTCGACCTGGTCCATACCCACGGCGTGTGCGCGGAGCGGATCTCGCTGCGCACGATGGTGGATGCCTGCAGCACGCAGGCGGCACAGATCTTCGGCCTCTATCCGAGAAAAGGCGCAATCCGTGTCGGGAGCGACGCCGACCTGGTCGTGTACGATCCGGCGTTCCGCGGCTCTTTCTCCCAGGCGACGAGCCACTCCAAGGTCGATTACAACGCGTACGAGGGATGGGAGCGTCTCGGCCGGGCGAGCGTCGTGACCGTGCGCGGGGCCGTGCAGGCGCGGGACGGGAAATTCGTGGGGACGGTGGGGCGCGGGGTGTTTCTCCAACGAGAGCCGACGCATTGAAATGCTATTGGTCATTGGCTGTTGGTCTTTGGCTAACAGCCAATAGCCAACAGCCAACGACAAAGACATGAACCAGAATCGCGATCCGAATCTCTACAACGCCGACCTGGCGCCGGTCGGGCCGGAGCGGCGTACCTGGAATTGGTGGCACATCGCCGCGCTGTGGATCGGCATGGCGATCTGCATCCCCACCTACACCCTCGCCTCGAGCCTCGTCGATCGCGGCTGGACGTGGCAGGCGGCGGTCGGGGCGGTGGTGCTCGGCAACGTCGTCGTGCTGATTCCGATCGTGCTCAACTCCTCTGCCGGCACCCGCTACGGCGTTCCCTTCCCCGTTCTCGCCCGATCGTCATTCGGTGTGGTCGGCGCCAACCTCCCTGCGATCCTGCGCGGACTCGTGGCGTGCGGATGGTTCGGCATCCAGACATGGATCGGTGGTTGGGCGATTTACAAGCTGCTCGAAGCGCTGTGGCCGGGGATCGCGACGCTGCCGGCGTTCCTGCCGAAGTTCGTCGGCCTCGGCAGCGGCGAGTTCCTCTGTTTCATGCTGTTCTGGGGCATGAACGTGTGGATCGTGCTGCGCGGCATGGACTCGATCAAATTCCTCGAAACGTGGGGGAGTCCGTTCCTGTTACTGGTGGGAGTGGCACTGCTGGTGTGGGCGACGGTCCGGTCAGGTGGGCTCGGGCCTTTGCTCCAGAATCCCGGCGGTCAGGCCGGGCGGTCTGGCGGTCTGAGTGGCGTTTTCGGCGCAGGGCTCACCTCCGCGGTGGCCTTTTGGGGAACGATGGCATTGTCGATCCCGGATTTCTCACGCTACGCGCGGAGCCAGCGCGATCAGGTCATCGGACAAGCCGTCGGGCTGCCGGGGACGATGGCGTTGTTCGCTTTCATTGGCGCCGTCGTCACCAACGCGACGGCCGTCATCTTCGGGACCCGCATCGCCGACCCGGTGGCGCTCTTGGCGCGCATCGGCGGGCCGCTGATGATCATCCTGTCGATGGCGGGGCTCACCGTGGCGACGCTGACGACCAACATCGCCGCCAACATCGTGGCCCCCGCGAACGACTTCTCGAACCTCGCGCCCGCTCGCATTTCCTTCAAAGCCGGCGCCATGATCACCGCCGTGATCGGGATCGTGATGCTGCCCTGGCGGCTCTACAACGATGCCGCCGCCTACATCTTCACCTGGCTCATCGGCTACGGCGCGCTGCTGGGGCCGATCGCCGGGATCATGATCGCCGACTACTTCGTGGTGCGATCGGGCGAGCTCGAGGTCGACGACCTGTACCGCCGCGGTGGGGTGTACGAGTATCGCGGCGGCATCAACTGGATCGCGATTGCCGCGTTCACGCTCGGCGTCCTGCCCAACCTCCCCGGCTTCATCGCCGCCGTATCCGGAACGGCCGCGTCGCCCCTGTTCGCGACGTTGTACAACTGGGCGTGGTTCGTGGGATTCGCGATCGCGGTGGTGGTATATGTGGTTGGGATGAAAGCTATCGGCTATCAGCTATCGGCTGTCAGCAAACATGACGGCTGAAGCAGCTCCATTGTCCGCGGATCAGCTCGAGCGGAATTTCGCCGAGATTGCGCCAGCGCTCACGGCTGACGCGGCGCTGCTCGAGGCGAACACCTGCCTCTTCTGCTACGACGCCCCCTGCACCATCGCCTGCCCGACGCATATCGACGTGCCGGCGTTCATCAAGAAAATCGCCACGGGGAACCTGCGCGGCGCCGCGCGCGTGATTCTCGACGCCAATCCCTTCGGGCACTCCTGCGCCCGGGCGTGCCCCGTCGAAGTGCTGTGTGAAGGCGCGTGCGTGCTGAATGCGCGGGACGAGCAGCCGATCCGCATCGCCCTGCTGCAGCGCCACGCCACCGACTACGTGCTGGAGCGTCACGTGCGGTTGTTTGAGCCGGGGGCATCGAACGGCAAGAAGGTCGCGATCGTGGGCGCCGGCCCGGCCGGCCTCTCGTGCGCGCGCGACCTGCGCCGCCTCGGGTACGCCGTCACCGTGTTCGAAGCAAAGAGCAAGCCCGGCGGGCTCAACACCTACGGCATCGCCGAGTACAAGATGACGCCCGCCACGGCACTCGCCGAGGTGCAGGACATCCTCGACCTCGGCATCGAGCTGCGACTGGGCGTGGCGATCGGTCGCGACGTCCCGTTCGACAAGCTGCTGGCCGACTACGACGCCGTCTTCGTCGCCATTGGGCTCGGGCACACGAAGCGTCTCGGGATTCCGGGCGAGGACCAACCCGGGGTGATCGATGCGCTGTCCTTCATCGAGCAGCTCAAGACCCATCCGTATGCCGAGACCCGCGTGGGAAGGAAGGTGGTGGTGATCGGCGCCGGCAACACGGCGATCGACGCCGTGACCCAGGCCAAACGCCTCGGCGCCGAACGGGCGACGGTGGTGTACCGCCGGGGGCCCGAAGACATGTCGTCGTTTCATTACGAGTATGAGCTGGCCAAGAACGACGGCTGCGAGTTTCGATTCCATTCGCGCCCCACGCGGATTCTCGGGGAAGGCGGTGTGACGGGGCTGGAAGTGGAGATGCCGCAGGGACTCTACGTAATCCCCTGCGACATGGTGATCACGGCGCTGGGGCAGGAAGCGCTTGGCGGCTTCAAGCTTCCGGTGGACAATCCGAAAGTGTTCGCAGGAGGGGATTATGCGAACGGCGGCGCAGAGATCGTGAATGCTGCAGCCGAAGGGGTGCAGGCGGCAAAGAGGATTCACGAGTCGTTGAACACAGGCTGAAGCCTGTGCCCGAAACTTCACTGCGCTATAGCGCAGTGTTTGGTGGGCCCACCCTTCAGGGTGGGAACAAGGGAGCGGCGTCATGGCTGACTTGAAAACGACATTCGCGGGCATCAAGAGCCCAAATCCCTTCTGGCTGGCATCGGGACCACCGACCAACACCTACGGCCAGGTCGCGCGGGCGTTCGATCTCGGCTGGGGCGGCGCCGTCTGGAAAACCGTCGGGGAGCCGATCATCAACGTGTTCTCGCGCTATGGCTCGGTCGATCTCGGTGCCACGCGGATGATGGGGTTCAACAACATCGAGCTGATCAGCGACCGGCCGGTCGCCGACAACATGAAGGAGATCGCGGAGGTCAAGCGCAACTATCCTGGCCACGCTGTGATCGTGTCGTTGATGGTCGAGTCCAAGCGCGAGGCGTGGCACGAGATGGTGAAGCGCACCGAGGACACGGGGGCCGACGGGATCGAACTGAATTTCGGC
>DASTHG010000087.1:0-14517 GCA_035718325.1 Gemmatimonadales bacterium
CGGTCGTGATCAACGTGCCCCGACCGTTGACGTCGATCGACCCACCTTCGAGGACCACGCGCCGGCCGCCGCGCCTCACGTCGAAGAGACCGACGCCCAGCTTCCGCGCCGCCAACTCGGGGAGTCTGGCGTCCTTCTTCCAGTCGGGGTACTTGGCCCAACCGTTGAACTGGAACCGCACGATGGCGAGCGCTGGCTCGGGCTCCTCGCGATGCACGAAGATGGGCCCCGAATCGCGGGTCCACCCGCGGTTGGTAGGGAAGCGGAGGAACTGCACCGACTCGAGGTCGATGCCGATGCGCTCGAGGAGGCGCCGCGCGCCGGCTTCGCGAACCCGAGAATCCACGAGGATACGCACCACCTCGCCGGCCACGAGGTGCCGCACGATCTCGCCGTACACCCAGGGGATGGGGCCGAACTTGCCCGGCCAGTCGGTGGTGTTGTGCGGCCAGCCAAGCCACGTCGCCGCATGCCGCTCCCACTCGGCGGGCATGCGATAGCCCAGCGCGCTGGGACTGGGCTCGGATGTCAATCGCCGAGATAGCGCTGGTCGAGACCGGCGTATGCATCCACACGCCGGTCCCGGAGGAACGGCCAGTTGCGCCGCACCTCTTCCAGGCGCCCGAGGTCGAGCGGAGCGACGAGAATCGCTTCCGCGTCTTCCGGGGCCTCCGCGAGGACCACGCCGAAAGGATCGGCGAGGAACGAATGTCCCCAGAACTCGAGACCGGCTCCCTGACCATCGAGCTGCTCGAACCCGACGCGGTTCACCGCGGCGACGTAGCAACCGTTCGCGATCGCGTGGCTGCGCTGGATCGTACGCCAGGCGTCGAGCTGTTGCGGCCCGTACTGCGCCTTCTCTGCGGGATGCCACCCGATCGCCGTCGGATAGCAGAGAATGGCGGCCCCCTGCAATGCCGTGAGGCGCGCGCCCTCGGGATACCACTGGTCCCAGCAGACCAGCGTGCCGATACGCCCTGCCGCCGTGTCGAACGCCTTGAAACCCAGATCCCCGGGGGTGAAGTAGAATTTTTCGTAGTACGAGGGATCGTCGGGGATGTGCATCTTGCGGTAGATCCCCGCCACCTTGCCGTCGGCATCGAGAATAGCGGCGGTGTTGTGGTACAACCCCGCCGCCCGCCGCTCGAACAATGACGCGACGATCACGACCTTGAGCTCTGCCGCCACCTTGCCGAGCGTTGCGGTCGTCGGCCCCGGAACCGGCTCGGCGAGATTGAACAGGTCATGATCTTCGCGCTGGCCGATGTACTGCGTGCGGAACAGCTCAGGCAGGCAGATCAGCGTCGCGCCGCGTCCGGCGGCCTCACGAACGCGGGCAACCGCCTTGTCGAGATTGGCCTGGGGGTCGGCGCTCATGCTCATTTGCACCAGCCCCACCGTCGTCTGGTGCGTGGCCCGGTTCGTCATGCGGAAAACACTACCGCGACACCGACTCCTGGACCAGCCGTTCGGGTACCGCTGCGGCCACCGGCGGCCGCGCACGCACGACCCGGAACCGCCACCGGAAGGCCCGCCAGCCGCGCAGGATCGTCCGGGCGCGCGGGCTCTTGGTGCGGTCGAAATGGTGCCGCACGAGCTTCCGCAGCGCCGATTCCTCGCGCCGCTCGAGCGCAGCGACCGACACCGACTCCTGGTTGTGGCGGCCGTCGAGCGTACCATCCTCGTCCAGGACATAGGCGACACCGCTGGTCATCCCCGCGCCGAAGTTGTTGCCGACGCGGCCGAGCACGACGACTGTCCCGCCGGTCATGTACTCGCAGCAGTGATCGCCGGCTCCCTCGATGACCGCCACCGCCCCCGAGTTGCGGATCGCGAACCGGTCCCCGGCCCGGCCCGCGGCGAGAAGCAGGCCCGCCGTGGCGCCGTACAACACCGTATTGCCGACGATCACATTTTCATGGGACGCCGCACCGTACGCCGCCGTCTCGAAGGGGCGCACCACGATTTCCCCGCCACATAGCCCCTTGGCCACGTAATCGTTGGCCTCTCCTTCGAGCGTGAGATGCATTCCCGGCAGCGCGAAGGCGCCAAAACTCTGGCCGGCGCTGCCACGGAAGTGCAGCCGCACCGATCCCGACGGCAACCCGGCGTCTCCCGCCCACCCCGCGATCACACCGGCGATGCGAGCGCCGACGGTCAGGTGGTGATTACCGATCTGGTACTCCCGCGCGAACGCTCGCCCACAATCGAGACTGGGCTTCAGCTCCGTGAGAATCACCTCGTCCAGGGACGCGATCCCCGGCCGCTCGATGCGGTGGTTGTAACGCGGCGGCCGGGAGGGGACCGGTGCCTCACCGAGCAGCAACGAGAGATCGAGCAGCTGTGCGCGCGGGCGCTCCGGCCGGTCGATGCGCTGCAACAGATCCGCGCGGCCGATCACTTCCTGGATGCTGCGGCACCCCATGGTCGCCAACAGCTGCCGTACCTCTTCGGCGATCAGCGTGAAGTAGGAGATCACCTGCTCGGGCGTCCCGGTGAACTTGCGGCGCAGCTCCGGCCGCTGCGTCGCGATTCCCGTGGGGCAGCTGTTCAGATGGCACTGGCGCGCCATGTCGCACCCGAGGGCGACGAGCGGCGCGGTGCCGAAGCCATAGGCCTCGGCCCCCAGCGCCGCCGCGACGATGATGTCGTGTGCGGTGCGCAAGCCGCCATCGGTGCGCAGCTCGATGCGCTCGCGCAGGCCGTTCTCCGTCAGGATGGCGTGCGTTTCGGCGACGCCGAGCTCCCACGGCGAACCGGCGTGCTTGATCGACGACAGCGGCGAAGCGCCGGTGCCGCCGTTGTGACCGGACACCAGCACGTAATCGGCGTGCGCCTTGGCGACGCCGGTCGCCACCCGTCCCACTCCGGCCTCGGCGACCAGCTTGACGCCGATGCGAGCGCGCCGATTCACCTGCTTCAGGTCGTGGATCAGCTGCGCCAGATCCTCGATCGAATAGATGTCGTGGTGCGGCGGCGGCGAGATCAGCGCCACCCCCGGCGTCGCGTGCCGCAACCGGGCGATCAGCTCGGTGACTTTGTGCCCCGGGAGCTGTCCACCTTCGCCGGGCTTCGACCCCTGGGCGATCTTGATCTCCAGCTCATCGGCCCGAGTCAGATACTCCGTCGTCACGCCGAACCGCGCCGAGGCGACCTGCTTGATGCGATTATCGACGCGATCACCGGTGGTGTTGCGACGGAAGGTGACCGGATCCTCGCCCCCCTCTCCCGAGTTGGACCGCGCCCCCATGCGGTTCATGGCGATGGCGAGCGTGGCGTGCGCTTCCGGCGAGAGCGCTCCCAGCGACATCGCCGTGGAGATGAAACGCTGGCGGATCGCTTCCACCGGCTCGACTTCCCCGAGCGGAATGGCTTGGCCCCGGCGCACGCCCAGCAGGTGACGCAGGTTCAGCGGCTCGCGCTGCGCCGCCTGCGCCTTGAATGTGTCGAGGACTTGCGCGGACCCCGTCTGCGTGGCCTTCTGCAGCGCCTGGACGACCTGCGGTGCCCAGGCGTGGTCCTCACCGTCGCGGCGGTAGCGCACCCGGCCGTGATCGGGGAGGGGGACGGGCTCGCCACCCGCGGGGAATGCGGTCCGATGACGCGTCAGCGCGTCTTCGGCGATTTCGACGAACCCGATGCCGCCGATCAGCGATGCGGTGCCCGGGAAACACTCGTCGATCACCTCGGCGCCGAGACCCAGGCCCTCGAAGATCTGGGCGCCGCAGTACGAGCTCAGCGTAGAGATCCCCATCTTGGCAAGGACCTTGAGCAAGCCCTTCTCGAGCGTCGTGCGCAGCGTCGCGACCCCGCCCGAGCCGCCAGCCTCCGCGGCCGTCTCCAGGGCGACCCAGGGATGCACCGCCTCGGCGCCGAACCCGATGAGCGCAGCGATATGGTGGACATCCCAGGCGTCCCCCGCCTCCGCGATGAGGCCGGTGCGGTGGCGCAGTCCGTTGCGCAACAGATGGTTGTGGATCGCGCCCACCGCGAGCAGCACCGGAAGGGGGGCGTGCTCCGCATCGACGCCACGGTCACTGAGGATCAGGACGCGCGCCCCGTGCTGGATGGCGCGCTCGGCCGTGCGGCACAGGTCCTGAAGCGCGGGGCGGAGTCCATCGGGTCCGGCGCCCGCCGGCCACACGCACGGGAGCGTCACCGCCTGCACGCCCGTCACCCCCACGAGCTCGGCGAGCTCTCCGTCGTGCAGCACGGGGTGGGGCAGCCGGACCAGGCGAATCGCCGTCGGCTGGCGCGAGAGCAGCGAGCCGCGCCGTCCCACCAGCATGTGGAGGGACATGACACACGATTCACGAATCGCATCGATCGCCGGATTCGTGACCTGGGCGAAACGCTGCCGCATGTAGGTGTACAGGCTCTGCGGAGTCCGCGACAGCGGCGGCAGCGGTGTGTCGTCGCCCATGCTCCACAGCGGGTCCTGGCCCTCGCTCATCGGCTGCATCACGTAGCGCAGATCCTCGACTCCATAGCCGAAGGCGATCTGCCGTGCGCGCAGGTCGCCGGCCGTGGCCGGCGCGGGCGGGGTCAGCTGCTCGCGAATCACGTGCACGCATTGCGCCGCCCAGCGCGCATAGCGGTGGCGATCCGCCACGTCGCGCTTCGCCTGGGCGCTGTGCAGGATCGCGTTGCGTCGCGTGTCGACGGCGATCAGCTCGCCCGGGGCGAGGCGGCCACTCTCGAGCACCTGCTCGGGCGCCACGTCCACGACGCCTACTTCCGATGCCGCGATGAGGATGCCGTCGCGCGTGATCTTGTAGCGGCACGGCCGGAGGCCATTGCGATCCACGGCCGCGATGGCGGTGACGCCGTCGGTCACGGCCAGCGCCGCCGGGCCATCCCAGGGCTCGATCAGTGCTTCGTGGTAGCGGTAGAACCCGCGCAGCACCGGGTCGGCCTCGCGCACGCCGTCCAGCGGCTCGGGGACCAGCATCATGAGGGCGTGGACCGGATCGCGCCCCGAGCGCACCAGCAGCTCGAGGGCGTTGTCGAGGCTCGCCGAGTCGCTGCCCTCGGGCCAAATCACCGGCTTCACCCGCTCGACCGCGGCGCCCCAGTGGGGCGAGGCGAGCAGCGGCTCGCGGGCCAGCATCGCGTTGCGATTCCCCCACAGCGTGTTGATCTCGCCGTTGTGCCCGAGCATCCGGAACGGCTGCGCCAACGTCCACTTGGGGGCGGTGTTCGTGGCATAGCGCTGGTGAAAGACGGCGATCGCCGTCTCGTACGAGGGGTCACGCAGGTCGGCGTAAAAGGCCGGCAGCTGCGGGCCGGTCAACAGCGCCTTGTAGACGACGGTGCGGGAGGACAGCGAGCAGACGAAGAACGGATCCCAGCCGAGGTCGACGGCACGCCGCTCGATCTCGCGGCGCGACAGGTAGAGGCGGCTCTCCCACTCGGCGTCGTCGACCGCTCCGTGCGGAGCGGCGACGAAGACTTGTCGAATGACGGGACTCGTGGCCCGGGCGGTTGCGGCCAAGCGAGCATGCTCCACGGGAACGTCCCGCCAACCGAGGACGGCGAACCCATCGGCCGAGAGCGTCTGTTCGACCAGGCCGATCGCGGCGGCGCGTGAGTCCGCGTCGGCGGGGAGGAAGAACATGCCGACGGCGAACGGTTGGTCGGGAGCGATCGCAATGCCGAGCTGCGCCGCCTCCGCTGCAAGGAGTCGCCGGGGAAGCTGGGTGAGGATCCCGGCGCCGTCGCCTGAGTGGTCGCTGGAGGCGGCGCCGCGGTGCGCCAGCCGCGCCAGCGCGGTCAGGGCGAGGTCGAGGACGTTGCGGGAGGAAACTCCCGAGGCCTGAGCGATCAGGCCGACACCACACGCGTCCTTCTCGCGCCACGGATCCGGCATCGGTCCACCGCCGCGCGTATCCCAGGCTCGTCTGCTGTGGCCTTTCGTCATCCCCCGACCTTCCCAAGTTGGTGGACAAAGAAAAGCCCGCTCCGAGTTTGGAGCGGGCCGGGTTTCGAGTCTGTCACGAGATGCGCGCTAGCTCGCCGGACCGCCCCTGGGATGGGGGTTCAGGCAGTTCAGATTGGCCAGCACGACCTGCAGCGACCGATGGCGCATCGTTTGTTCCTCGAGATCAGGGATCGCGCACCTGCAGTCTGCAATCTACTTTACTGTGCCGGTGTAGCAATGGGGTGCCACGGTCTGTACCGCTCAGCGCTCGGGGCAACTCGCGCCAACCCGGCACTGGAAACCCGTCGCTTCGCAGCACCCGCTCAATGAACGTGACCGCCTGGGCGCGGACCGGGTCTCGTGGCAGGCTGATTGGCAGGTGGCCTGTCGCGCCATCCGACGCGCTCTTTCAACTGGAGACTGGAGCCACCTCGTGACGACCCACGCCGCACTCGCCCTTGCAGCCCTGGCCGCAACGCTCCCCGCCCGCCTCGCCGACTCCCCGATCCACCGGCCTGCGTCCAGCAGAAGCGTGGATGTGCGAGTCGATGATCGGCAGCACACGCTGATGGTCACGATCGGGCCGTTCCACGTCCCGCAGTCCCCGTCGATGATGGGCGATATGATGATGATGCGCCGCAATCACGACGAGCTGGAGGGTGCGTTCGCGTGGCCGGTGGACGCGCGGTTCCGCGGGGTGTCGCTGGAGGTCATCGACAGCGCCGGGCACCCCCTGCCACGACGCCTGCTCCACCACACCTACATGGTGAATTTCGATCGCCGCCAGTTGGTGGAGCCGATCGCCGAATGTCCGTTCTCCTTCGGTGAGGAAACGGCCGACATCACCATCCCTGGATCGCTCGGGCTCCCGATGCAGGCCGGCATGCGGCTCGGCATCGTGATCATGTGGGACAACCTCACGGGCCACGACGTCGATGGCGCCTATGTGCGCTACACCTTCCTGCTCAACAAGCGGCACCGGCAACCGGCGGCGCTCGACGTGTTGCCGTTCTTCGTGGACGTGCACCATATCAATGGCGGGACGGACGGGTTCGAGGTGCCGCCGGGAGGCATGGTCGTGTCGAAGCAGTTCACCGTGGCTGCCAGCGGCCATCTGCTGGCCGCCAGCGGACACTTGCACGACCATGCCGTGATGATGCGCCTCGAGGACGCTGCCAGCGGCCGCATCATTGCGAAAGTGCGCACGCGCCGCGACAGCACCGGTCACTTGCTGGCCGTCGATCGTCCGATCTTCGCGCTCTGGAACCGCGGCCCGCATCTCAAGGCCGGACACCCCTACCGGTTGGTGGTGGTCTACGACAACCCCACACCAGATTCCCTGATCAACGCGATGGGGATGATGGGGGGCTTATACTCGCCCGACCGCCTGCGAGACTGGCCGGCGGTGGATCCGCAGAATGCCGAGTATCTCAAGGACAAAGAGGGATATGGGGGCGTCGACTCACTGCTGGCTACGCTGGACTCGTCGCTCTCTCAGCCTGCTCCACGGGTGAAGGGGAAGGTCGCCGTCACCCTACCATGACGGGCTCGAACTCCTCGGGGATCGCGCCGGATTCGGACAGCGGCTGCCGGTAGACGAAATACTTGCCGGCGTAGTTCCGCAGGACGACTTGGTCGTCGCCCATTGCTTCGACGTATTCGGGGAGCAGCGGGATCTTGCCACCGCCTCCCGGCGCGTCGATGACGTAGTGCGGTACCGCGAGGCCGCTGGTCCAACCCCGCAGCGCGCGGACGATTTCCAGCCCTTTTTCCACCGTCGTGCGGAAGTGCTCGGCGCCGGCCACCTGATCGCACTGATAGATGTAGTACGGGCGGACCCGGGCGGTGAGCAGCTTTTGCATCAGCTGTTTCATGACGGCCGGATCGTCGTTCACGCCCTTCAGCAGCACCGTCTGGCAGCCCAGCGGGATGCCGGCGTCGGCGAGCATTCCGAGGGCCTTCACGGCGGCTGGAGTCAGCTCGTCGGGGTGATTGAAGTGCGTGTTGATGTAGAACGGGTGGTATTTCCCGAGGATCGCGCATAGCTCCGGCGTGATGCGCTCGGGGAGGTGGCAGGGGACCCGGCTGCCGATGCGGATGATCTCGAGGTGCGGGATGGCCCGCAGCCGGGCGCAGATCTCGTCAAGCCGCCGGTCGGAGAGGAGCAGCGGATCGCCCCCCGACATGATGACGTCGCGGATCTCGGTATGCTCCTCGAGGTAGCGGAACGCCGACTCGAGCTGCGCCATCGGGATCTTCTCGGGGTCACCCACCTTGCGGCGCCGGGTGCAAAAGCGGCAATAGCTCGCGCACACCGGGCTCACGAGGAACAGGGCGCGGTCGGGATAGCGATGCGTGATGTTGGGGACGGGGGAGTGGGCGTCTTCGGCGAGCGAATCGACGATGCCGTCCTCGATCTCCAGCTCCTGGACCGTGGGGACGTACTGCAGCCAGATCGGATCGCCGGGCTCGCGGATCAGGTCCACCATGGCCGGGGAGATGCGGAACTCGAAATTTTCGGCGGCCTGCTTGAGCCGCTCGATCTCGCCCACGTGCTCGGGCCCGAACCGCTCCGCCAGTGCCTCGAGCGAGGCGATGCTTCTCTTGCGCAGCAGCTCCTGCCAGCTCATTTCCATCGCGTGAGATCCTTTACGTAGATCACCAGGTCGTCGCCAGGGGCGTAGTAGCCTGGGATGGTCGCCGTGTTCGTGAATCCTCGCGCCTCGTAGAATCCGCGCGTCGAGTCGTATGCAGCGCGAGACGACGTTTCGACCACGATCAGTCGGCAGCCAACAGCCAATAGCGTCTTTTCGACCGCCGCTATCAACTGCGTTCCGATCCCGGATCCCTGCCGTTTTCCATCCACCGCGATCCAGTACAGGTCGAAGGTGCCCAAGGTGTCGGGCGTCGGGCCGTAGCAGGCGTACCCGACCAGCTCGTCGCCGTCGAAGGCGCCCAGGAAGCGGTAGTCGTCGTCGCCGTCCAGCGCCTCGTCCAGCAGCTCGACCGCAGTCCGGACCTCGGCCTCGCGAAACAGGCCGGTGTCCCGGACCAGCGTTTCAAGTCGTGCGCGGTGCGCGCGTCCGACGGGACGGAGCGAGCAGCTCACGCGCGGCCCGGGCTCCCTGTGCCTCGCGCAGCGCCGACTCCGCGATGCGACGCACCAGCTCGGGGTAGTCCCACCCCGCCGCGGCGGCCATGCGCGACAACCCGGCGTCGTCGTTGAGGTCAGGGTTGGGGTTGACCTCGAGCACCCAGGGACGGCCGGTGTCGTCGACGCGAATGTCCACGCGGCCGTAGCCTTTGCCCTGCATCGTGCGCCACGCCAGGTCGGCGACCTTGACCAGCCGGTCGGCCAGGCGCTGCGAGATCGAGGCGGGACAGACCGGCACGCTGCCCAGGTCCTCCGCCGATCCGGTATGCCATTTGGCGGCATAGGTGAGGATCGGCCAGGTGCCCTCGGGCATTCCGGTGAAATCGATTTCGGCGACGGGGAGCACGCGCGTCCCCACGAAGCCGACGTTGAACTCGCGGCCGGGGACGTACTGTTGGACCAGCACTTCGTCGAACTGCTCCGTCATCAAGGCGACCTTGGCGCGCAGCGCCTTCAGGTCGCTGACGACCGACCCGCGGTCGAGTCCGGCACTCGCGTCCTCCGCGGCCGGCTTGACGATCGCGGGCAGGGGAAAGTCGTCGGCGATTTTCCCCTGCGCGAGGGTCCAGCGGGGGATCGGCAGTCCGGCTTGGGCGAGAATCGCATTCGCCGTCGCTTTGCGCCGGCAGGCGGCGATGGTCCAGGGGCCGCAGCCGGTGACGGGGACGCCGGCGAACTCGAGCGACGCGACGACGTGCTCCTCCCACTGAGAGAAGCCGTGCACGCCCTCACACAGGTTGAAGACGAGGTCGGTGCGCCGCGCCTCGGCGAACCAGCGCATGTCGTGCCTGACCGGGAGTTTCTTCGCGAGGTGCCCCATCCCCTCGAAGATCCGGGCGACCTCGTTGACCGCCTTCATCACTCCCGCGATGTCCTCGGTGGTCCAATCCTCGGCCCCGGGATCGTAGAGGATCCCGACCCTCACGCCGTCGCTCCTGCACGGAGCGTCGGAGCCCCCACGGCCAGCTCTCTCCCCGTGCACCGCTTCCAGGCGATGCGCACGACCTCCTGGATCAGCTCCTCGTAATTGAATCCGGCGGCGCGTGCCGCCTTGGGGAAGCAGCTGTTCATGCGCGGATCGGGGATGATGCCAGGGAGCGGATTGAGCTCGACGACGTTGGGGACGCCCGCTTCATCGAGCCGGATGTCGATGCGGCACCAGTCGCGACACCCGAGCGCCTGATAGGCGTCGAGGGCGACGAGCTCGATGTGGCGATAGAGCTTTTCGGGGACCTTGGCGGGGCACTCGAAGATGTCGAGCTGGTGCTCGGCGGTGTCCCAGATCCACTTCGCTTCATAGCCGTAGACGGGCGTGGCGCCGGCGGGGAGCGTCGAGAAGTCGAATCCCACGATCGGGAGGCAGTACGCTTCCGGGCCGTTGCCGATGATCGCGACGGTGAATTCGGGGCCGGGGAGGTAGGTCTCGACCAGCACCGGCTGCCTGTAGGTCTCTAAGAGGAAAGAGACACGCTCGCGCAGCTGCGCCCGGCTCTGGCATAAGTTATTGGCAAATATGCCTTTACCAGACCCCTCGGCGACCGGTTTGACGAACAACGGATAGGGGAGCCGCACCCGCGCCAGGTCGACTTGCTCGTGGACCAGGGCGAAGCGCGCCGTGGGGACTTCGTGATAGGAAAGAATCTCCTTGGCGCGCGCCTTGTGCAGCGACAACGACAACGTGAGGGGGTCGCTCGCCGTGTAGGGGACGTTCAGGTATTCGCAGATCGCGGGAACGTGTGCTTCGCGATTCTGGCCGTACAGCCCCTCGGCCATGTTGAAGACGAGCTGGACCCGCGCGCGGGAAAGTTTTTGCGGGAACGTGGCATCGGCGTGCAGTCGGATGACGCTGCCGAAGAGACCAAGAGCCTGCTCCACCGCATCGATGGTGGATGGTTCGTCCCACTCGGCGTAGACGTCGGCGGTGTTACTCGCAGCGTCTGGAGGAGGGTCGGTGTCTGGTTTCTGATTGTACGCGAGACCGATTCGCATGTGGTCTCGGGCGACCTCCTACAAAAAGGGGCCGTTCAAATGAACGGTCCTGCGTCGCTAACTGCTTGTGCCTGTGAATGAATACGATAAAAGGGCGAGATATGCAATAGGGGAGTGACAGAAAAACTGCGTGGCCAGTGGTCGGTGGTTAGTGGTGAGTGAGTCGCAATCGAGTTTTCAAATCACTGACCACCGACCCCTGACCACCAGTCACGCCGTTCAGACTTTGTGGTACGTCACCCGCGCCGACTCTTGTCGATCGTCGCCGGTGTAGATCTCGAAGTCGGAGAACAACGCCGGGGCTTCGTGCTGCAACACGCGCAGGCACGTGACGGCCATGCGCCGGATCTCGAGCTCCGCGCCTTCGCCGCAGCGCAGCTCCAACATCGTGCGCCACGCACGCGCGTTGGCGGAGACGACGACCTTCGTCTCCGTCGCGTTGGGGAGCACCGAGCGCGCCGCCTCGCGCGCCATCTTGCGGCGATGCACCTTGTCGCCCACCCACTCGTAGCGTTGCATCAACGCCTCAACCGCCCGCACGTACGCGTCCTGCGCGGCGCCGACCTGGCGCTCCCACTCGGCCTCGAGCGACGTATCGCCGAGGATCGCCGGCGGCACGACGAACGCGGCGTGCGACTCGTCGACGTAGCGCTGCGACAGCTGCGAGTACCCGAATCCGGCACGGTGCCGCACCAGCTCGTGCGAGCAGGAGCGCGAGATGCCTTCGATCAACAGGACGTACACGGCGTGCTCGATCACCGAGCCGTGTCCCTGCTTCTTGATGTTCTCGAGATAGTCGGCCGTCGAGCGCTGCGCCGGATTATGCTGGCTCATGTAACAGATCCGCCCGGCGAATTCGGCGAGGCGCTCGCCGTTGGACGCCTCCCCCTTCCACTGGACGGCGAGGTGCGCAGGCTCGAGAAACTCCGGCCGGGCGAGCAGCGTGACGCGGGGGGCGCGAAAGATTTCCATGAGGCGGTTGTCGGTCGCTGGTGATCGGTTGAGGGTCTTACGCCAGGGAATTCTTGGCCACGGCCCACCCCGCATTGCGCTCGACCTCGCGCAGGCGATGTGCGATGTCGTCGGGGATCGGCGCGGCGCCGTCGCCCACTTTCAGATGTGCGAGCGGTGACCAGTCGGCGGAGGGGAGTATAACACCGGGATTGAAGATCGAGCGCGGATCGTAGGCGCGCTGCAGCCGCGCGAACAGCCGCATCACATCGGTCCCGAGAAATCGCTCCAGCACACCGGCCCGCAGTCGCCCGATGCCGTGCTCACCGCTCGGGGTACCGCCCAGCCTCCGCTGTGCCTCCGTCACCTCGTCGAACAGCGTACGGACCCCCGCCTCCCAGCCCCGTTGCGTGACGTCGGGCAGCGCATTGACGTGGACGTGACCGTCCCCCGCGTGGCCGAAGATCGCGACCGGGATTTCCCGCGCGGCGGCCGCGGCGCGGATCGCCACCACATAGGCACCCAGCTGTTCCGTCGGCACACAGCCGTCCTCGATCACTTGCAGCGAACGGCGCGTTTCAGGAAGCCGAGCGAGAGCCGGACTTGCCAGGCGGCGCACGTTCCACAGCCGCTCCAATCCGGCCCGATCGGCTGCTGTCTCGACGGTGCGCGTGAGGTGTTTCAATCCCCGGACCGCATCGCCCACCGCCCCCCGCGCCGCCGCTGCCTGGTCACGCTCGAACTCCACGAGCAGCAGCCCCTCGACGCCCTCCGGCACGTCCCCGCCGGCGTCCGCGACGAACGCGAGCAGGGTGCGGTCGAGCAGCTCCACCGCGGACGGATGGAGGCCGAGGAGAAACGGAACCGCCTCTCCCAGTGCGGCGAGGTCCGCGAAACCGAGGGTCAGCCCGGCGACCGCGGCGGGAATCGGATCGAGCCGCCACTCGACGGCGGTCACGATCCCCAACGTTCCCTCGGCGCCGATGAAGAGATCGACCTCGTCGCCCGAGGCCGCGCAGGCGTCGAGCGCGTAGCCCGAGGAGCGCTTGCGAGTCTTTGGGAAGCTCTTGGCTATTAGCTGCTGGTCATTGGCTTGTAAGGCGAACCGATTCCCGCTCCCTCCTCCTCGTCTGATCCAGCGGCGCTCACCGTCCGTGCCAACCACTTCGAGGGCCGTCACCCAGGGGCGCACGCTTCCATGGCGCACGGTGCGCGGCCCGGCGGCATTGGTGGACACCATTCCGCCGCAGGTGGCGAAGGGACCGGAGGAAGGGTCGGGCGGAAGCCGCAGTCCATGAGCTCGGGCGGCGTCGGTGAGCTCGGCCCAGGTGACGGACGCTCCCGCCGTCGCGGTGCGCCGCTGCGGATCGATCACGAGTGCGCGAAAGCTCTGGCTGAGATCGATGACACATCCGTTGCCGACGTTGCCGCCCGGCATGCCGCTGCCGGCGCCGCGCGGCACGAGCGGGGTGCCGTCCCGCTCGGCCTGACGCACGAGCTCCTGCACGTCCGCTACGGTTTCCGGAATCGCGACGGCCGTGGGGATGATGCGATAGATGCCGCCGCCCTCGGCGTACGCGGCGCGCACGCGGGGGTCGGTGTGAACGCGGGTCATGCGGCGAAAGCTACTCGCCGAACCGCTTCTTCATCGCGTCGGCCAGCTGGGACGCGATGAGATCTCCTTCCGATCCGTGCGGGGCGATGACTTCGAGATCGCGCTCGGGGCGCGAGGGATCGAGGGTGGGACGGTACACCGCTTCGACGGTGAGCTGGCTCTTGCCGGGGACGTTGGGGTCGGCCCAACAGCGAATCTTCACGGTATTGAGCAGATCGCCCGGCTCGGCGTCGCCGAACACCGAGGCGTGCGTGCGCACATTGTACCACGCCGTTTCGACGTAGCCGTCTTCGGGACTGGACCACTGGACCTGCAGCCCCTGGCTCGACAGCCAGCCTACCATTTCGGGGACGAGCCGGGTGGCCGGGGCATCGATGATGCTGGCCTGCGCCTGGGGATAGGGCATGAACCCCGGGCGGGTGGTGACGGGGGTGCAGGCAAGCAAGAAAACAAGTGCAGAATGCTGAATGATGAATGCAGAATGACGGCCTGACCTTCGAGCCTTCACCCGAGGCTCCGGCCCGAACGCGCAATTCTGCATTCTGCATTCATCAGTCTGCATTTTCGTCTCAGTGAGAGTGCGGCGCCGTTGCCGGCGGATGCACATGCCCCGTATCGGCATGAGCGGTGTCCGGCGCCGCTTCATCGTGATCGTCATCCGCGTCGCCTTCCTCGTGATGGTGCCCCTCGGCGCGGTTCTGGATTTCCTGCTGCAGCTTGACGGTCGGGACACCCGCGGCGTGGTCAAAGACCATTTCGCCGCCGAGCTGGGCGGTGCGAATCAGGATCGCGAGACCGAAGAGCGAAACGAACTTGAGGATCCGGTCCTCCAGTCCCGTTTGCTGGAAGCGGCGCCACAGCTTCCACGCCAGTACGACCGTGAAGATG
>DASTHG010000088.1:0-6711 GCA_035718325.1 Gemmatimonadales bacterium
AGCGTGGGGGCGAGCCCGTCGATCGCCGCCCCCGCCGTGTACACGCGCGGCCCGATGATGGATCCGAGATCGACGTCCTTCTTGAGCGTAAACCCTGAATCCGCCGGCGAATGCACGTCGCGCACCGAGGTGACGCCCCACGCGACGTAGCGCGGCAAGGCCCAGCGCTCCACCATCGCGTCGGCGTCGATCAGCCCGGGGATGATGGTCTTGCCCAGCAGATTGATGCGCTCGGCGCCGCGGGGCACCTTGATTTCGTTCACCCGGGCGACCGCTTTGATTGCCCCATCCTTAATGAGGATCAGGGCATCGGTCTTGGGCGCCCCGCCCGAGCCGTCGATCAGCGTCGCGCCCTCCAGCGCAATCATCCCTTTTCCAGGAGACGTGCACGCCGCGGCCAGCGCGACGGCGCCGAGCTGCGCGGCGGTCCTCCAGCGACTCACGGCTTGGGATCCGCCGACGTGTGATCGTGGAGAATCAGCCAGCGCTGCCCTCGCTTCTGCAGAATCAGGGTGAACGGTCCGCTGGCGGTGAGGGAATCGCCGCGGTGCAGCGCGAAGCGGGCGGTGGCGAACGCGAGGTCCGTGGTGAGCGGCTGGACCCGCACTTCGCTGAACGACAGCGAATCGCGCGACTTGCCCGGCGCGAAGTACGTCGTCTTATAGTGGTCGTAGAGCGGCTGCCAGCCGTATTGCACGTGACCGCCGGTGACGTAGCTCGTGGTCGAATCCCTGGCGTAGTCGCTCATGAAGCCGTCGAGGTCGCCCCGGTTCCAGTCGCTCGCCGAGCGGGTGAGCGCGGCGGTGATTTCCTGTTGGGGATCTCCGGTGGGGACCTTGGGCGCCGCGCAGGCAGCCGCGAGCACCACCACACCGCATACGCCGCGCATGTCGCACCTCTGCGTTGTGAGTCACCAACGTGCCACGGGAGCGCCTCCAGCGAATGGCCGCGGCCATCGCGGAAGCGCTCCCGCGAGCGAACGTCCGAATCGTTTAGCGACGCCGGCGCTTTGCCTTGCGTCCCGCCTTCTTTTTCTTCGTCGCCTTCGCGCGCTTCGCCTTCTTCTTGCCCTTCTTGGGGGCCTTCTTCTTTGCCTTGGGCTTCGACGCCTTCTTCTTTTTCTTCGCCGCTGCCCGCTTGGGCCGGGGCGGCGACGTCCCCTCATCCATCGACGGAGTGTACAGCGGTGCCGGCGCCGGCTCGGGCGCGGGCTCCGGCGGGAACATCGGCTCCATCATTCCGGGGCCGCCCATTCCCGTGAATTCTGTTGTCGAGACCATCTCTGTTGTCCTCCGCTGGTTGTGTCCGCTGGGGGCCTATAGCTTATCCGGCTAACTCGCCGACGCAAGTGAGCGCAGTGTGCTCCCCCGGCCCGCGCTCGCGCCGTGACGGCCGCCACCCCCGCCCCCCCGGCCGAACGCCTATCGTACGACCCCAATCAGGGTTACGGGCCCCTGTTGAGGCATTACATTAGGCGGCAATGATCATCACCCGATGGCTCCTGCTGGCGGCCGTTGCGTCCCCTGCGGCGGCTCAGACAGTCAGCGAAGTCCAGGTCGCGCCCCCCTCGGTCAGTATCAAGGTGGGCGAGCACTATGGCTTGATTGCGACCGCCTACGACCGCGTGGGCAACGTGCTCCCCGCGGCCCGGATCCAATGGGTGTCGAACAACACTGCCGTCGCGCGCGTCGACGGCAGCGGCACCGTCACCGGCGTGGCCGCCGGCGTCGCGATCGTCGAGGCACGGGCGGGCCAGAAGCGAGGTCAAGCGGCGGTCCAAGTCGCGGCTGCCGCGGCCGCACAGCCCCCGACCAGTACGACGACGACCACGGCGGTGGGCGGCGGCGATCCATACGCCGGCCAGCCCCCCGGCACCGGGACGGCCGCGGTGCTGCGCATCGATCCGCCCTCGGTCTACATGCTCCCCTCCGAGCACACTCGCGTCTCGCCGCGCGCCCTGCGGGACGACGGATCCCCGGCCGCGCCGGTGCAGGTGACGTGGAAGTCGCTGCGCGAGGACATCGCGAGCGTAGACGGCGGCGGCACGGTCGTGGCGCTGGCGCCCGGACAAGGGACGATTCAGATGTCGGGCCCGAGCGGCCTCACGGCGACGGCGCCCGTCGTGGTGCAGCAGGCGGAATTCGCGATTCAAGAGGGGAACTCACTCACCCTCGCGCCCGGGGAATCGGACACCCTGCATGTGGTCGTCCCGACGCAGGAGAACCGGCTGATCAGTCCCATCGCCCTCACCTGGACCTCGAGCGACCAGAGCGTCGCGCAGGTGAGCCTGACCGGGGTCGTGCGGGCCACGGGCTCCGGCAAGGCGACGCTCGGCGTCTCGGGATTCCTGCAGCAGAAGGGCGTTGAGGTGCTGGTCCACCGGGCGGTGGATCTGTTCGCGGTTCGGCCCTCGACACGGGCCGACGTCGAAGTGCCGGTGACCGCGACCGTGCGGTTCGAGGCCAAGGCGCTCGCGGCCGACAGCACCCCGGTGCCGGAGGCGCGGCTGGTATGGACCGTCGCCGACTCGGGGATTGCGGGCTTCGATCCCGGGACCGGGATCCTCACCGGGCGCAGGATCGGCCGCACGCAGCTGCTGCTGCGCGGGCCCGGCGCGACGCCGCTGCGCACCAGCTGGAACATCAGCGTCATCGCGGGTTCGGTAAAGCTCGCCACGACGCGCATCGGCATCACCCAGGGCGCGCGCCTGGCGCTGAAGGCCAGCTTCACCGACGATACGGGCGCGGTGCTCGGTCCCGCGAGCGGGCTCACCTGGAGCGCCGAGCCCGCGAACGTCGCCACGGTGTCGGAGGACGGCACGGTCGCGGGGCTCGCTCCGGGGCATGCCCGGGTCACCGCCACGGCGCCGGGAGGGAAGACCGCGACCGCGGACGTGTTCGTCGAAAACGAGTTGCTGCTGGCGGGGACGCGGAACGGGTCGCTGAAGCTGTACTGGGTCGACCGCGCGAACCTGAGCGTGTTGCGCCGCGCCGCGAGCGACACGAGCCTGGCGACCGATCCCGCGATCTCCCCCGACGGTTCTCGCGTGGCGTTCGTCTCGACCCGCGACGGCAATCTGGAAATCTACGTGATGGACGCCGACGGGACGAATCTCACGCGCGTGACGAACGATCCGCAGCCCGATGGCCGCCCGGCGTTCACGCCCGACGGATCGGGGCTGGTGTTCCAGGCGCAGCGCATGTTGAACGGCAAGCCGTTCCTCGAGATCTACAGCGCCGCACTCGACGGCAGCGGACTCAAGGCGCTCACCACCGATTCGCTGAACCAGACGCCGACGGTGTCTCCCGACGGCGCCACGATCGCGTTCGCTTCGACGCGCAACAAGAACGCCGACATCTGGCTGATGAGCCGGGACGGCAGCAATCCCCGCAACTTCACGAAGTCGCCGCAGCAGACCGAAAGCGAGCCGCATTTTCTGCGCGACGGCTCGCTCGCCTACCTGGTGGAGCGCAAGGACCAGACGAACCGGACCGTACGCCAGGTGATGAAGGTGAACCTCGTGACGGGCGCGACGACGCCGCTCACGGGCACCGATTACGTGATCGCGGCGTACGCCGTGGCGCCGGCGGGCGACCTCATCGCGCTCGTCGTGCCGTCCGATCCGTCCAATCGCAAGAACCCGATGTACCGGATCTACCTGCAACCGACGAGCGGCGGCGCCCCCACCACGATCCCGGCGGGGCCGACCGAGCAGATGCAGGCACCCGTGTTCCTGCCGTAGTGAAGGCGTTCGTCCTCCGGGCGACCGGAGGAGAGGGGCTCGAACACACCGCCCTCGTCGATGTCCCGCCCGCTCCTGCCCCTGGTCCCGGCGAGGTGCGCGTCGCCATCAAGGCGGCGGCGCTCAATCACCTCGATCTCTTCGTCATCCGCGGACTCCCCGGTCTGCCGAAGACGCTGCCGCACATCCTCGGCGCAGACGGGGCGGGCGTCGTGGAATCGGTGGGCGCGGAGGTCACGGCCGTGCGGCCGGGCGAGCGCGTCCTCATCAACCCCGGCATCTCCGACTACGCTTGCGAATTCTGTCTCAAGGGGGAGCACAGTCTCTGTGTCCGCTACGGCATCCTGGGGGAGCATTTCCCCGGAACGCTGGCGGACCTGGTGACGGTGCCCGTCCACAACGTTCTGCCGGTGCCTGCGACCCAGCCGCCCGTCACCTGGTCGGAAGCGGCGGCCTTTTCTCTCGTGACGCTCACGGCCTGGCGCATGGTGGTGACACGCGCGCGCGTGCAGCCAGGCGAGTGGGTGCTGGTGTGGGGGATCGGAGGCGGCGTGTCGCTCACTGCGCTGCGGATCGCGCGCCTCGTGGGCGCGCGCGTGATCGCCACATCGTCGAGCGATGCGAAGCTCGCGCGGGCGAAGGAGCTGGGGGCCGAAGTCACCGTGAATCACCGGACCCAGCCGGTGACGCAGGTCGTGCGCGAGGTCACCGGGAAGCGCGGTGTGGACGTCGTGGTGGAGAACGTGGGGGAGGCGACCTGGGGGGAGTCGCTGCGCTGTCTCGCCAAGGGCGGGCGGATCGTGACCTGCGGCGGCACGAGCGGGCCGCAGCTCGTCACCGACGTCCGTCCGCTGTTCTGGCATCAGTTCACGATCCTCGGCTCCACGATGGGGAATGCCGCCGAGTATCGCGAGGTGGTGCGGCGCCTGGGAAAGGGGGAGCTACGCCCGATCGTCGATGCCACGGTTCCCTTGGCGAATGCCCGTGAGGCGTTCCAGCGATTGGAGCGCGGCGATCGGATCGGGAAAGTGACCGTCGAAATCGGGAGCTGAGGCCGTTGGGGGACGAGGGGGGCGAGGTCGGCACGAACAACCGGCCCAAGGGGGCCAACCAACTGTTCGCTTCGCTAGCAGGACGATCGTCCGTGCCGAGCCCCGGTCATCGTGGCGAAGAATCTGAGCGGGCAGTGTCAACCAACTCTCAATTCGTCGCTATCAGCACTACCCGGCGATGCGAGTGGAAGGTCCCGTTTGAACTGCTTGTCTGGTAGCCACTTGGAACGCGGTCCACCTCAGGTTTCTGCTGTCAGGCTTTCAACCACAACGATCCCTGTCGCACCCCGAGTGGGTTTGCCGAACTGGTCCGTCGAACGGCTGAATGAACTGATCGAGCGCGCGAACGCCAGCTCGAATGGTGACAAAAGGGGAAGGGCGAGGCGACTGCCACCGCGTTGCATTTTGATGTCTAAGTAATTACTTTTCATCCACTTACGCAGTTTGTAGCACCCCACACAACCACACACTCAGCTGACGGCTCAAGCTGAAAGCTGACGGCTCCCAATGACCTCACCGACCCGCGAACGCATCCTCCCCCGGCTCATCGAAGACGAGCTGAAGGAATCGTTCCTCGACTATTCGATGAGCGTCATCGTGCAGCGCGCGCTGCCCGATGTGCGCGACGGCTTGAAGCCGGTGCACCGGCGCATCCTGTACGCGATGAACGAGCTCGGGCTGCTGCCCGGGCGTCCCTACAAGAAGAGCGCGACCGTGGTCGGGGACGTGCTCGGCAAGTACCACCCGCACGGCGACATTGCGGTCTACGACTCGCTCGTGCGGATGGTGCAGGAGTTCTCGCTGCGCTATCCGCTGATCGACGGGCAAGGGAATTTCGGCTCGGTCGACGGGGATGCCGCAGCCGCCTACCGCTATACCGAGGCCCGGTTGTCGCGCATCGCGATGACGATGCTGGAGGACATCGACAAGAACACCGTCGATTTCGTCCCCAACTTCGACGACCGGCTGCAGGAACCCACCGTTTTACCGGCCCGCCTCCCCAACCTGATCGTCAACGGCTCCGCCGGCATCGCGGTGGGCATGGCGACCAACATCCCGCCGCACAACCTCGGTGAGGTGGTCGCGGCGATCGTCCATCTGGTCGCCCACCCCGACGCGACCGTGAAGGACCTGCGGAAGTTCATCAAGGGTCCCGACTTCCCGACCGCCGGCATCATCTACGGGCGCGAAGGGATCAAGGAGTGCTACGAAAAGGGCCGGGGGCGGATGATCGTGCGCGCCCGCGCGGTGATCGAGGAGAAGGAATCCACCGGCAAGCAGCAGATCGTCGTGGCGGAGCTGCCCTATCAGGTCAACAAGGCAAACCTGATCGCCAACATCGCGCAGCTGGTCAACGACAAGAAGCTCGAGGGCATCTCGGATATCCGCGACGAATCCGACCGCGAAGGGATGCGCGTCGTCATCGAGCTGAAGAAGGAGGCCATCCCCGGCGTCGTGCTGAACCAGCTGTACAAGCACACCGCGATGCAGACCACCTTCGGCGCGATCATGCTGGCGCTGGTGGACGGCGTCCCGATGGAGCTGACGCTCAAGCAGATCCTCGAAAACTTCATTGCGCACCGGCACACCGTTATCGTCCGCCGCACCGAGTTTGACCTGCAGCGCGCCCAGGATCGCGAGCACATCCTCGAAGGGTTGAAGATCGCGGTCGACCACATCGACGAAGTGGTCCGCATCATCCGCAAAGCGAAAGACGTGCCGTCGGCCGACGCTGCTCTGCGCAAGCGGTTCAAGCTGTCCGAGCGGCAGTCGGCCGAAATCCTCAACATGCGCCTGGCGCGGCTCACCGCCCTCGAGATCACGAAGCTCGAGGAGGAGCTGAAGGAAGTCCGCAAGTTCATCAAGGAATGCAAGGAGATCCTCGGGTCGAAACCCCGGCGCATGAAGATCCTGACC
>DASTHG010000089.1:0-4018 GCA_035718325.1 Gemmatimonadales bacterium
CGTAATGGTGACGCCCGCCACAGCGAGACCTGGGAAGGCCTGTTATCAGGCCCAGCAAACAGGATTTTGCCTGGTCTGGGCATCGAGGCGCTCGTCGGCAATCCTGGACGACTTCGATCGAAAGGCTGCAGCGATCACCGACGTGGCTGCACGGCGCCCGTTCTACCGACGGTGCTACCAACCTGAGAGAAGCTCAGAGAACTGAGCACATCTCACAGCGCTTGAACAAGCCGCACGAGCTTGAGCTAACAGCGGTTCGGCGTTATCGCACCCAGGAGGTCGCCGGTTCGAGTCCGGCTAGCTCCACTTAGGTTCCTGGACGCCATAAGCGTCGCCGTTCTACCGCCCGCTCTACTCGCGGAGGCAGCGTGCGGGGTACGGACCGCCGCCTCGTTCCGCCCGTGCGATTCCCGCGGAATCGCATCAGCTGAGGCGGTACGGATGAATCGAGGGGGGCCAGGGCAGCATCCCTCAGACCTAGATGTGCGGCCTGCCGATTGTGTCGGCCTGCGTCTCGTGGGTTGTCATCCCGGCAGCGGGGAGTAGGGTCACCTTGGTCGCTCATCAGAAAGGAGGTCAGCGCCAGCCCATCGATTCCTAAGGGGAAGGAAAGACCCATGAGTTCATCTTCGACCGGCCTTCCGACGCCGGAAGGCCCAGTCTCCGTATCTGGCGCGCCGAATCTGCCGGCGGGTTTCAGCGACACGTTCAAAAGCCGGTACATCGAAACCGGTTTCCTGCGCCAGCACGTGGTCATCGGAGGCAATGGCCCTCCGCTGCTGCTGATTCACGGCTGGCCTCAGTGCTGGTACGCCTGGCGACTTGTGATGCCGGCGTTGGCGCGGGATTTCGAGGTCATTGCGCCGGATCAGCGTGGAATCGGGTTGACGGACAAGCCCAGCGACGGGTACGACTCGGGCACGCTCGCCGATGACCTTGTTGCACTGATGGATGCTCTCGGTCATAGGCGGTTCGCTGTAGTCGGCACCGATACCGGGTTGCCGATTGCTTACGCGCTGGCCGCCGATCACCCCGAGCGCGTCGAGCGTGTGGCCCTCTGTGAGGTTCCTGGGCCTCCGGGTGCGGTTCCTTCACCGCCGTTCTTCTGTCCCGAGCCGCTGAACAACGGGCTCTGGCACATTGCCGTCAACCGGCTCGACGAGGTGAACGAGCAGCTCGTCCGCGGACGAGAGGACATCTACTTCGGTTACGAGTTCAACATTCAGGCCGGGAAGAACAAGCTCCCGGCGGACTTGATCGCTTATTACGTCGGCCTTCTCTCCAACCCCGACTCCTTGCACGGCACGTTCGCGTTCTACCGCGAATGGGACGCGATGATGGCGCAAAACGAACAGCGAAAGAACAAGCCGCTGACGATGCCCGTCCTCGGCCTCAGCGGAGAAGACAGTTGGGGTGAAGCGGTCGGGGAAGCATTTAAGTCTCTCGCGAACGACGTGCAGAGCGCCATCATTCCCGGCGCCGGGCACTGGTTCGCTGAGCAGGCTCCTGAGGAGACGCTTGCGGCGCTAACGAAGTTCTTGGCTCCGTATGCGGCCGCTGCGAAGCAGGAGCCCGCGCTTCATTAGCTGACGTTCGAACGTGGGGTGGCGCGCAAGGGGGTCGTGCGTGCCGCCTCACAGCTCTTGTTCACGCGAGCTAACGCCGCTTCGGCGTGGCGCATGGGGACTCCCCCAATCACTTCATGGTGTCTGACCAGGCGGTAGGCGGCGGCCTTGCAGGCGATTCGTACCGCATTTACCGCTTGTTCTACCCACGCGGGGCATGGACGTCTGGTATACGCGCACGCGTGCGTGAACAACAGGACTGCGCGTTGAATTGACAAACGGCCCCTCGCCACGCGCGCAACCGGTCGGGAGCCGTCTCCCGGTCGCGCGACGCTTTGCAGGCGGTCGGCGTCGACGCGCTTAGCGGCATCGTCCGCTGTCCGCTGAAGCTCGTCGGTGGGACTGAACGCGACGAGCTCCGTCCCGGCGTACACACCGGCGTGTGGCTCGGCGCGATGTAGGAGGCGTCGCCGGCCGCACCTCCTGCGGGTGAACACGCGGCGCGAAGTCGAGGCCAAACGAAAGCCGGCCGCGGAGGGCGGAAGAAAACCCAAGGAGGCACCGTCGTGTGGTTGAGATCACTGCCGCAGCGGTGTAGAACCGAGTGGGGTTCCCCCCCGGAAGGAGGCAGGATGGAGGCGATCCAAAGGCGCGTGCGACTCGCAGAGAGTGCCGCGGCCGCTCCCATCGCACGTCCGGCGCTACCGATCCGCCGCGCCGCGGCGGAGGAGGCGTTGCGCGACGGCGACGGGCCTGTGGAGCTGACGTTCGACGTTGTCCGCGTCGGCGGGAGAACGGAAGCGATCACCCTGACTATGGAGCGATCCGATCTCGAGCGGACGCTCCAGTCGGCGGACGGAGACGAACTCGCGCTCGTCTTCAACCCTGACGAGCTCGAGTGGGCCATCGACGGCCCAGATGTGGAAGCGCAGGGACTGCGCGAGACGGCGGCTGTCCTCACTGTGGCCGTCGCAGCAATGGCCGGCAGTGCAGGTGCTGCTATGGCTGCGACCGGCGGTGCGAGTGGCACCGGCTATGTCGTCCCGGCGGGCAGCCACGCCGCAATCGTCAGTAACGACGGCGCCGTCGGTGCGAGTGGCACCGGGTATGTCGTCCCGGCGGGCGGCGACCAGGCAATCGTCAGTGACGACGGCGCAGTTGGTGCGAGTGGCACCGGCTACGTCATCCCGGCCGGAAGCGACCAGGCGATCGTCAACGACGCTAGCTCGGAAGGTACCGCTTCGACCGCGGCCGGGGGCGCAAGTGGCACCGGCTATGTCGTTCCGGCGGGTGGCGACCAGGCGATCGTCAGTGACGACGGCGCGGTTGGCGCGAGTGGCACCGGCTACGTCATCCCCGCCGGAGGCGACCAGGCAATCGTCAACGACGCCGGCACGACGAGTGCGAGTGTCCCGTCCAGTGCTGGAGACGGCGCTGGACTGTCCTCGACGGACGCGGCCGCAATCGGGACCGGTGCGATCCTGCTCGTCGCCGGCGCCGCCTTCGCGGCGACCCGGACAAAGCGGCGACCGGGTACGAGCGACGTCGCTCCTGCGTAGAAAGTGCTAGGTGCGCGGCGGCTTGAGTCGTCGCGCACCAAGTGCTCCGACGGAGCCGAGCTTTCGAGGGGCGAACCAGGGGAAAGCGGAGGGTCGCCGGTTCGAGTCTGGCCAGCTCCACTCACGACTCCCTGGTACGTGACCAGGCGGTAGCCGGAGAGGAAGATGGAAGTGAGGGAGCCCGCCGACCGTCACGGAGCCAGGCGGGCGGGTAGTGGGACGGCAAGCTCGTGTGCTCGAGTGCCTTGGCTGTGTGTACGAGGGCAGGAGCAGCGACTTGGGCGGCTCCTGCCCTCGCAGCCCGTCGCTTAGCAGCCGAGCACGGTCTTAATCCGAATTGCGCTCGTGATCAACCCGAGTGCTTGGTTCGGCGCTCCGAGGATCAACGCTGCAGCCTGGTTGCGACGTGCAGGTGCACAACTGCCAGTTTTGTGCCAAATACGCGCGCGATTGCGCTCGCGCACGTTTGGCCGATGTCGAGAAAGTATGCCTGCGGAGTCTGGCCGGAGTCCTCGAGGTCAAGAGCTGTCGTCTGGATCTGGTTATTCGCGTTATCGACCGCGAGGTAGCCGTTATAACGAGACACCGGGACGCCCTTTTGCAAGCAGCCCGCGAGCAGTGTCACGACGGTGTTTGTGCTCTTTTCGACCTTCGCGACGCGTGCTTTGAGTGTGTTGAACTCCGCCCGTGACGGTCCAGCCTGCTGGCTCGCGGGGGCGGCAGTTGCGTAGATGATCGCGCCGGCGACGGCCGCCAGCGCCAACAGAACGAGTCTGCGTGCGTTCATGTTCTTACTCCCTTCGCTTGCTGAGTTGGTCTGTCTCGGGTTTGCCGAGCACATCAGTCCCGACGCCACGGAAGTTCTGGGCCCGGTGAATCGCTGGCGGCCGCGGC
>DASTHG010000090.1:0-9180 GCA_035718325.1 Gemmatimonadales bacterium
GTCCGGGCGATGAGGATGCCCTGGTTGTCGGTGACGAGCACCCAGGCGGCGCCGATCAGATCGCGCACGTCGTTCGCCTGATCCAGCGCATCGGCGCGGTCCTTGCCATGCTTGAGCAGCCGCTCGCGGTACTGTGGGACATCGGTCGCGATGGTGCTCGCCCGCGCCAGCGTCCGCGTGCGGGCGCCGAGGAAGTCTTCGACCGAGGTGCGCGTCGCCGCGAGGGCCCGGCCGATCGCGGCGTCGGCGGTCCGGTTCGCCTGGAAGGAGGTGACGCCGAAGGTGACGCCCAGCACCGCGAGGATCAGCAGTGCGGAGGCGACGAAGATCTTGCCGGCGAGCCCGAACCGCGAACCGCTAGTAGCGCTCGCGTCCGGCATTCGTGGGGTAATCCTTCCCGAACTTGTTCTTGTGCGGCTGCCAGCGGAACGCGCGCGCGTTGAGCGCGACCTGGATATCGGCGACGCCGTTCGGCCCGACGACGACGTCGCGCACGAACTCCTGCGACGCCCGCTCGTGCCATACGTGCAGCTTGTACGTTCCCGGTTCGACGCCGTTGATCGTGAACGACCCGTCCCCACCTGCCTGCGCGAAGTGGTGCGTCGCCATCACCTGGACGAGTGCCACCATGCGGGGGTGCACGTTGCAGAACACCCGCACCAACCCGGGAGAGCGAAACACCGTCGCCTTGCCCTCGCCGCGGCCGTACAGGCCGAGGTCGAAGCTGTTCGAGTCGGACACCGAGAAGACGTTGTGATCGAACGGGTCGTGATTGGGAAACGCCACCGTCGTGCCCATGGGAACGACGAGGACATGGGGCGAAAACGTCTTGTCGCTGATGGTGATCTCGAACCGGGCAGGCGCGAGCGCGACACCCTGCCCTTCCAGGTAGACGACGGCGTCACCGAGGTCTGAAGAGGGCGCGTTGTTCTTTTCCTGGATGATGATGCGGCCACTCACCTGCCCCGCCTGCGCGGCGGCAGGTGCGGCGCCGGCGAGGCTGCACGCCAGCGCCGTGCTCACCGCCACGGCCCCCTCCCATCGCCTCAACGGTGGACCTCGAAATCCTGCGCGCCGGCGGGCGCGCCATCCAGCGAGATCGTCACCTTGTACTTGCCGACCGGCCAGCCGGAGGGCTTCGAGATGTGAAACTCCGTGTGGGCGGGTCCCTGCGGTGCGATGGCTTGCGTATCCGCGAAGACCGTCTGGCCGGTCTGGAACGTCCAGAGGGCGGCCATGGTCGCGCTCGCAGATGTGCCGACGGTCGCGACCGAGGCGTAGATCGTGTCCTTCGGTCCAAACGTCGTCAGCGGCTGCGCGACCGACCTGTCGGCGACGACCGCCTTCCCCAGCGTCACGCCGGTGACCGAAAACGTCACGGCGGGTGGGGCGGCGGGCGGCGGAGGGGGCGGAGCCTTCTTGCATGCGACGGCCGCACCTGCCAGGCTAGCGACCATCACACTCCAGTGGCGAGCGTGAGCGATCACACGGCCTCCTCTTGTCAGGCGGGTGGAATAGTGAGGACCTGCCCGGGATGGATCAGGTCGGGATTCTTGATCTTGTCGGTGTTCGCCTGGTAGATGGCGCGCCACTTGTTGGCGTCGCCGTAGATCTGCTTCGCGATCTTCGAAAGACTGTCCCCCGCTTTCACGGTATAGGTCCGCGTGGCGGGAGGCGGTGCACTCGAAGAGCTGCCCCCCTGCACGTCGGAAAAATCGGGCATAGGATCGTCAGGTTTGGTCATGGATCACCTCGCGGATGGCCTGCGCAACTGTTGCGCCCGGACGCGGGGAGCTTACTGTAGTTCATGCGATCTCGCCAGGAGTCCGCGCGCATGCGCCGCTCGTTGACACTGTTCGTGTTGCCGTTGCTCGCCCATCCTGCCGCGGCGCAACAGCCGACGGCCGCGGCACCCGCGCCGGCGGCGCGCCCGACGGTCGAATTCTCGGGGCTCGTGCTCATCAACGGCTTCTTCACCAACGCGGGCGTGAACAACAGCGACGTGCCGCAGTTCGCGCTCGCCGACACGACCGGCGTGGCGGGCACGGGCGGCACGATCCGGCAGACGCGGCTCGGTGTCGTGGTCACCGACCCCGAGGTGTTGGGGGGCTCGTTCACGGGCGAGCTCGACGTCGATTTCTTCGGCGGCCAGGAGCCGAGCTCCGGCGATCGCACGTTTCCCCTGCTCCGCGTGCGGCGCGCCGTGGGCACGGTACAGTGGTCGCACGCCCAGCTGTTGTTTGGTCAGGAGTCGCCGCTCGTGGCCGAGCGTTCGCCACGCTCGTTGGCCTCGATCGGATTTCCGGATTTTGCGGGGGCCGGGAATCTGTGGTTGTGGACGCCGCAGGCACGCGTGACCTTGGAGACCGGCTATTCGCTGCGGCTCGCGTTGCAGGGGGCGGTGCTGGCGCCGATCGCGGGAACCCCACAGACGACCTTCACGACGCAACCCGACTCGGCGGAACGCACCAAGCGCCCCGCCTTCGAGGGACGCCTGCGCCTCGGCTGGGGGCCGGCCGACGACCCGAGCGAGATCGCCGTCGGCGGGCACTACAGCTGGATCAAGGGACTCGACGCCTCGACGGGGGATACGATTCTCGTTTCGAAAGCCGTCACGGCGGACCTGCGCATTTCGGTGGGCATCGTGGAGCTGATCGGCGAGGCCTACACGGGCCAGGCGCTCGCGGGATTGGGCGGCGGCGGCATCGGCCAGAACACCGGAGTCGGCGGTGTGCCGGTGCGGACCAAGGGTGGGTGGGGGCAACTCAACGTCAAAGCGCTGCGGCACTTCACGATCGGGGGCGGGTGCGGCCTCGACGATCCTAATGACGCCGATGTCCCGGCGACGGGCCGGTTTCGCAACTTCGTGTGCGAGGGCCATGTCGACTGGCGTCCCCCGGGCCCGCTGGTGTTCGGGTTCGAGTTCCGGCGTTTGTCGACCCGGTACCAGAACGGCGACTTCACCGCGAACCACCTGAACCTGGCGGCGGGATTCAGGTTCTAGCACGTCGGGAGAGGGGTGCAACGCGCACAACATGAGCTACAACTGCTTCAGGAGGCTCACTTTGACGATGGCGTGTTGATCGCTTTGCCAGGTCTGCTGCGGTGTCTCGGACCGGCCGTGATTGTAGATGATGTAGAGATAGGACAGCGGCAGGTACTCCCACGAGAAGCGCACGTTGTAGCTGTCGGAGTGGTCGAGGGAATTGTTCTGGTAGAATCCCGTGAGCTGCAGCCGCGGGTTCAAGGCGAAGCGGCCCTGGATGATCCGTAGATCCACCGTGGACGTCGTGCGCGACGCGCCGACGGCGACAAAGTGATTGCGGTTGAGCTCGGCGATCACGGAGATGTGCGGGATCGGAGCGAACTGCAGTTTCCAGTCGCCGGACTGCAGTCTGCCGTTGTAGTAGCCTCCCCATTTGTAGTCACCGAAGAGACGGATCATCCTGGACGGATCGCTCGTGAACGTGATCCAGTGTTGTCCGTAGTGGTACTGTCCGGGCGCGATGGTCACGCCGAGGGGCGCGAACGGCTGGGTCAGGTTCTGGTAAACCGGGGTGATGGAATAGCCGAAGTAGGCGCCGCTCTGGAAGTTGAGCCAGACCGGCCAGAAGTAGAGGCTGCGCTCGATGAATTTTCCCGTGGAGGCCTGCCAATACCATTCGGGCAGGAAGCCCGGCTCGAATGCGCGCAACACGTTCTTGAACGGCAAGAGCCTTCCCCGGTAATACCAGTTCATGCCCGGCGTGCTCCCGATGACATCCGAGCGCGAAATGAAGCCCAGCTGGGGATCGTAGTCCCGCGTCGCCACCGACTGGGTGAACCACATCTTGTAATGCGTCGTGGAATTGTAGTACTGCGCAAAGCCGGAGAAGCCTCGCCGGTTCGTGCCCGTCGTCACCGTATGCGAGAAGATCGTGTTGAGCGACTGGGCCTCACTCAGCCGCACCAGGCCATCGAGCGTCGTGGTCACATTCGAGCCCTGGTCCGTATTCTTGACGGTCAGCAATCCCCCGAGCCGGCTGCGTTGCCCCACGTTCGCTGAATACCTGCCCACGAAGAGGTTCGCGGCCGGCGTGCTGTCGCTCGCTTCCTGGCGCATGACCATGGCGCCGTAGTTGCTCCCCGAACCGCGGCTCACGAAGCGGGCGCCGGCGGCAATGGGGATTGGGTTCCCCGCCGCATCGAGGCCGATCGTGCGGCTGAAGAACGGCTGGATGTGCATCAAACCTCCCGACCCATCCCCCGCCTGCTGGATCGCCGGGCTGAACAGTGAAGCGTTCTCCAGAAAAAACTGCCGGCGTTCGGGAAAGAAAACGGAGAACTGCGTCACGTTGTTGACCTGCAGGTCGGCATCGGCCTGCGCGAAGTCCGTGTTCGCGGTGAGGTCGAGGACATCGTTGGGGTTGATGGCCCACTTGAGATCTCCGCCGAGCTTCGCGGTCGACTGCGCCGGAGAGGGCGTGGAGCGATCCGTCTCGGTGAGGACATACGCCTGGATGCGAACGTTCGGCTTCGGCGGCGGCGGCTCGAGTCCGGTCAGGCGGCCGGCATACTCCATCCGCGATGCGCCCACCACGCGGGGGAATGGAGAGAACGCCGAGATTTCGTTGGTCAGTCTGCGGTTGCGGTACACGTTGAAGCCCCAGCTCTGGACCGAGTCCGCCGTCTTCCGATACCGCAGGGTTTGCCACGGGATCGCGATCTCGGCAACCCACCCCGAATCGGTGCGCGTGGTGCGCACCCGCCACAGCCCATCCCAATCCACGTCGAAGTAGAGATCGTCGAAGGCCAGGTAATCGCGCTGCACGCCATAGGCGTTGGTGGCGAAGCACATGGCGTTGCGCTGATCGTTGAAGCCATCGAACGTGAGCGTGACGAGGTCGTGCGCCAGGTAATCGAAGTCGCGTTTGAAGTCCGTCGCGCGGATCGCCTTCTTGCCGAGGGGGTCCTGGGCATAAATCCCGATGTAGAGGAATTCCCTGTTGTAGAGCACGCGGATCGAGGTTTCGAAGCTCGAGGGTGCGCCCTGGTGGGGCTCGACCTGGGTAAAGTGCGGCGAGGGCTGAGCGAGATTCCATTCAGGCTCGTTCAGCACGCCGTCAATGCGAAGCGAATTGTCGATCCGGACCGCCGCGATGGTTTTCTTGATCGAGTCCGGTGGAAAGACGTCGGCATTCTGTGCGGCGGCCGGCGGCGCGATCGCCAACAAGAGTACGGGCCAGGATCTGGGCATGCGCCAAGATAGGATCCCGGCACGTGCTTGGAAGAGCGCTCTTCTACAGTGGACGCACTGAAATCCCTCGAGTTCGAGTCAGCCGCCGACACACTGATACACGAAGTCTCTGCTCGCCGTGACAGTGCCGTTGGCGTTTGCTGTCACCAGGAAGTTCACGTGGAGCATCAGAGGGGTGCCTGCAGCGCTTCTGTAGAACTCTCGTTCCGACACCTAGGTCACTGAACCATCTCCATGGGCGTGGAATATGAAATTCGGATTGGTGTTCGTGGTGTCGATCATCCAGACTCTGCCCGAGGTCGCGCCCACCAAGTGGACCGCAGGATCGTATTGGAACTTCCCAGTCGTATCCACATTGCCTGATGGAGTGGTGGTCGCGGTTCCGAAATGGGTTGCCCACATAAGACGGACGACGGTCATGACTTGCTCAACAGCGGTGGCGAGGTGCTCCTATGACCCTACCTTGGTCTCCACGAGGGCGAGTAGACCCCCACGCCCGGGTAACTGGAGATGTTTACCTGTTCCGAGCCATCGGCGTTCATCACGGAGAGGTTCGAATAGTTGATCACGAAGGCGATCTTGGAGCCGTCCGGTGACCATGCCGGATCTGTGTCATACAGAGCGTCGTTGGTAAGCCGTGTGATTCCTGAGCCATCGGCGTTCATCGCGTATATCTCATAGTAGGCGTCACGGTTAGTGTATAACGCGATCTTCGAACCATCGGGCGACCACGCTGCGCCGGCGTTATCGATGGCAGGGGTGTTAGTGAGGTTCCGAAGACCCGAGCCGTCCGCGCCGACCACATAGATGTTACGTAGGTGCGGACAGCGGACGCTGTGGCAGGGCCCAAGATGTCTTTCGAAGGCGATCAACGCGCCGTCGGGAGACCATACAGGTCGGTTGACGAACATGGTGTCGCTGGTAAGTCTGATCACGCCCGAGCCGTCGGCGTTCATCACGTAAATCTCACGGTTGCCATTATCGCGGAGGCTCACGAACGCGATCTTCTTGCCGTCGGGCGACCAGGCAGCCTCGTAGTCGAAAGCCGGGTTGTTGGTGAGGTTGACCAGGCCCGAGCCGTTCGCGCTCATCACATAGATTTCGGCGTTCCCATCCCGTTCGCTAGTAAAGGCAATCCTCCCGCCGTCAGGCGACCAGGCAGCGAGATAATCGGGAGCGGGGTTATTGGTGAGGTTGACAAGGCCCGAGCCGACGGCGTTCCCAACGTAGATCTCCCAATTCCCGTCGCGCGCAGAGGAGAAAACAACTCTCGAGCCATTCGGTTCCCAAACGGCCTCCATATCGTTCGCCGAGTCGTTGCTGAGGTTGACTTGGCCTGAGCCGTCGGCGTTTGTCGCGAGAATCTCGTAGTGCCCGCCTGGGGCGCTCATGAAGGTGATTTGCCCTAGGGCCGGTATGACGACCTCGAATGTCTCGCTCGTGGTTGCCGGGAGCCCATCGGCTATTCCGGTAAGTGTGTAGCCGATGCCCGCCTGGTCGATGCTCAGGTTGGGGAACTTCGCCACACCGGCTACAGCAGTGGTGGTTGTGGTTCCGGCGAGAGAGGCTGTGCCATTACCAGGGCCCAGGGCCACGCTAACAGTCCCGCCAAATCCATTCGCCGTATTCCCGTTGGCATCAAGCGCCGTGATCTGCACGACAGGCTCAATAGCTCTACCGATGAATGTGTTGGTTGGGGGAATCGTAAACTGCAGCTGCGCGGGTGGCCCGCCTGCCTGCTCGGTCGTGAAACCGACAGTATCGGGCGCGGCAAGCGGATTGCCGTCGAGATCCGTCACTGACTGCATTACGATCAACCGGTAGTCCGCATTCGCTCCAAGTGGCGCATCGGGAGTGAGGATCGCGTCCGTTGCGGTCCCCGCCAGCAACTTGACTGTGCCGGCCACCGCGGTCGCGCCACGCAGCAGTCGCACGGATGACGCCGTGAGGGTGTTGCTGTCGACCGGCTCGCTGAACACTATCACCATGCTCGCGTTCAATGGCACGTCCCGCTTCCGGGGCGGCGGATCGGTACGAACGACTACCGGCGGACGTACGGCCGCAACAGCAGCCCTCGAGTAGAACACCACATTGCCTGCGGCGTCCCTAACGCTGACCTCGATAGAGTCCCCTGTTTGGGCTGTGACCGGCACAGGATCGAAACCACCACCCACCAGCGCGGTAGTTAGCGAAACGGTGTCGCCGACCCGCTGCACGGTTGCCAGGGTCCCGGTAGGGGCCGTGCCGGGTATGAGTGAGACGTACACCACGTCACCGCCGCCCTCACCAGTTCGCGCCGACCCGACTCGCGCCATCGCGCTCGGCGCTGCATTCGGGACCGGGTTGGATATGATCAACCCGCTGGACGGCGGTAGTGTGGTCGACTGTTGGACGATGGAATCGTCCAGACAGGCACCGAGGCCAGCGAGTGCGAGCATCCCTGCCAGCCCGCGATTTAGAGCCACTTTCACGGTTGCCCCTGGGCGCGTTTGATCCGTTGGACGGATGGCGGTAGATAGTTGCTCACAGCGGCTATTTAGGACCTCCAGGCCAGATCGTAGCCACCTTTGTCCGGCAGCTTGACGACTCCGGAGCCACCGGTGTTGATGACGTAGATCTCCCAGTTGTCGTCGCCAGCGCTCGCGAAGGCGATTATTTTCCGTCCGGCGACTGGGCCATGATTGGCCCTCTGGGCCGAGCGTTCATCGCCGCCACGCGGGCTGCCCGTCGTACCACGCGTTGTTGGTGAGTCGCGTGATTCCTGAGCCGTCAGCGTTCATCACGTAGATCTCCCCGGTGTCGAAGATGATCTTCGTCCCATCCGGCGACCACGCGGGCCGATCGCTCACCCACGCGTCACGCGTCAGTTGCGTGACGCCAGTGCCATCCGAATTCATCACATACACGTCCAAGCTGCCAGCGCGGCTGCTCAAGAAGGCGATCTTCGCGCCGTCCGGCGACCAGGCGGGGCCCCAGTCGGACGACGGACTGTTGGTCAGGTTCGTGAGGCCGGTGCCGTCGGCGTTCATGACGAAGACCTCATTATTGCCCCCCACGGAAGTCGAACCTGTAACACCGTTGAAGGCAATTTTCGTCCCGTCCGGCGACCACGCGGGCTCGCCGATGCCGTAGAGACTCTCATGTAACACGACTCGGCCGCTGCCGTCGGCCCGCATCACAAAGATTGAGTAGCCACCTCCAGTTCCATACGCCCCCGCGATCATCGTCCCGTCAGGGGACCAGGCGGGGCTGTACCCCGGGCCCGGCAACACAGTCACCCCGGAGCCGTCCGCATTCATCACGTAGATTGCCCAGTTGTAGTGGCTGCCGGTGGGGGGGACGCTCTCAAAGGCGATCTTCGTCCCGTCGGGTGACCACGCTGGACGGGCGACGACCTTAACGCAATTAGCGTTTTGGAACAGCTTCACGACGTTTGATCCATCCACATTCATCGTGTAGATGCCCTGACATCCACCCGGCGTGCTCCTGAAGGCGATCGGCCCTCGGGACGCCGTCGAGCTGACTGTTATGGTGACGGTATCGCTCTTTCCCTCGACCGTCGCCGCGATCCTGGTCGTCCCCTCCGCTACGCCGGTGACCATCGCCGACGCCTCGGTCCCGGCCACCGTCGCCACCGTCGCATTGGTGCTGGACCACGTGACGAGGCGGTGAGTGGCGAGCTGACCGTTTGCGTCCCGGATCTCGGCGTGGAGCTGCTGCAGCCCACCGATCGATATGGTGGCTGACTCGGGTGTGACGGTCACTGTCCCTACAGGAACCACGGTACCAGTCACCACGAACGGAGCCCGGCCGCTCTGTCCATCGACAGTTGCTACGACCGTCGCACTGCCCTCGGCCAGCGCCGTCGCCAACCCTGTCACCGACACCGCAACGACCGAGGAATTGGTGCTACTCCAGGTTACAGGTCGCCCTACTACCGTGCT
>DASTHG010000091.1:0-7286 GCA_035718325.1 Gemmatimonadales bacterium
CTGCGCGAGCGTCCGGCCACTGCGACTATCCCGGTGCTGGTGCTGACCGCGGAGGGCGAAGAGCGCGTCCTCGCCGAAGCCCGCCGCCTCGGCGCCCAGACGATCACGAAGCCGTTCAGTCCCACGAAGCTGCGCGCGCTGGTCGCCGCGCTGGTGGGTGACTCGGACCCCGACGCGGCCGGGTGAATACCTGGGCGGTGATCCTCGCCGGAGGCGCCGGAACGCGGTTCTGGCCGCTCTCTACCGCCGAGCGGCCCAAGCAGCTGCTGCCGCTCGCCGGTGATCGACCGCTGCTGGCGCAGGCGGTGCGCCGGCTCGATGGTCTCGTGCCCCCGAGCCGCGTGCTCATCCTCACCGGACCGTTTCTCGTGGAGCGCGTCACCGCGCTCGTGCCCGAGGTGCCGGCAACGCAAGTGCTCGCCGAGCCACGCGCGGCGTCAACCGCACCCGCCCTCGTCTGGGGCGCGAGCTGGATCGCGAAACGCGATCCCGGTGCGCAGATGCTGTCGCTGCACGCCGACTGGGCGGTGGGGGATGAAGCGGCGTTCCGCGTCGCGGCGGAGCGGGCGCTGGCGACGGCGCGCGACCACGACGTCCTCGTCACGGTCGGCGTGAAGCCGACCCGGGCCGAGACGGGGTACGGCTACATCGTTCCCGGTGGCGCGCTGGGCGGCAGCCGGCACGCACGCCGCGTGCAGCGCTTCGTCGAGAAACCCACCGCCACGCGCGCCGCTCAGCTGCGCCGCCGCCGCGCCCTGTGGAACACCGGCCTGTTCGCCTGGGACGTCGAACGCTTCCTCACCGAGGCCCACGCCCACGCGCGCGAGCTGCGGCGCGGCTGGCCGGCACTCGCCAGCGGCGACGCCGCCGCGTTTTTCACCGCGGTGAACCCCGCCGCGGTGGATATCGCCGTGCTCGAGCGCACCAAACGGCTCGCGGTCGTCGAAGGGACGTTCCGCTGGGACGACATCGGATCGTGGGATGCGCTGTTCCGCATCCGCTCCACCGACTCGCACGGCAACATCGCGGTGGGCAACGTGACCATCGGCGACGACGTGCGGCGCTGCGTGCTGTGGGCGGAGGACGAGCACATGGCGGTCAGCGGTATCACCGACCTCATCGTCGTGCGCGCCAACGGCCACACGCTCGTGATGCCAACCGGACGCGCCGACCGGCTCAAGGCGCTGGTGCAGCAGCTGTGACGACCGCCCTCTATCTGCTGGATCCCGATCCGGCGCCGGCGTGGGCGCCGTTCGCGGGGGTGCGTCCGCTCTGCGAGCTGCGCGCCGGCGCCCACCTGATCCGCGAACGCTGGGAAACGTTCATCGGCGCCGAGGCGACGGAGATCCTCGCCCTGACCCACCTCGCCGGCTTCGCGGAGCCGGGGATGCCGCCGGTCCGCCCGCGCCACCCCATCACCGGACCGGCGGTGATCGGCTCGTCGACGTTCGCGCCGCGCGGTTTGGCGCCCACGCTGCCGGCGACCGCGGCACGCCTCGTCGCGCGCGGCATCACCGTCGGGTGGGCGGTGCCCGCCGGTACCACGTGGCAAGGGCCACAGCGCGAAGCCCAGGTGGTCGAAGTGCCAGGCCTGGTATTGCACGGTGTCTTCGACCTCATCCCGGCCTTGAGCCAGCTGCTCCCCGAAGACCTGCGGGCGATGCTCGGCGAGGCGGATCCGGTTCCCGCTGGTTCGATCGTGATCGGCGATCCGTCGGGTCTCGGCCTGCACGGAGCGATCGTCGAGCCCGGCGTGGTGTTCGATGTCTCGAACGGGCCCGTGGTGGTGGAGAGCGGCGCCGAGGTGCGCTCAGGGACGCGGCTCGAGGGACCGATCTGGATCGGCGCCAACACGCGCGTGCTGGGCGGCGACATCCGCGGCTCGGCGATCGGCCCGCACTGCAACATCCGCGGGGAAATGTCGGCCTGCAGTTTTCTGGGATATGGCAACAAGTCGCACGACGGGTTCGTGGGAACGAGCGTCGTCGGACGGTGGGTCAACTGCGGCGCGGGGACGACGACGTCGAATCTCAAGAACACCTACGGCCCCGTCCGCCTCGACGTCGCCGGCACGGCGATCGAGACCGGCCTGCAGTTCTGTGGCAGCCTGCTCGGCGATCACGCCAAGACGGCGATCGGCACACTCCTGATGACCGGCACCGTCGTCGGCGCGGGCGCCAGCGTGTTCGACGAGGTGCGCGCGCCCAAGTACGTGGCGCCGTTCGCGTGGGGCGGCACGTCGGCGGAGCGCATGACGCGGGACGGCTTTCTGAAGACGGTGGAGCGCGTCCTCCCACGCCGCGACGAAACGCTGACGCCGGAGATGCGCGAGGTGCTGGGTCGGGTGTACGACTGGTCTACGAAGTAATGTCCAATGATCAATGTTCAATATTCAATGGACATTGATCATTGATCATTCACCATTGGACATTGCGCCCTACCAGGCCCGTGCGGTCAGCGGCGGCGGCTCGGGGACGTGCAGCGTATCGGGGCGCGCGGTGGGCGGTCCGACACGGCGCAGCGTGACGGGCTTGTCGAGATCGCCGCCCGAGATGGTGAGTTTGTCGCCCTGCACCTTCAGGCCGTACACGTTCCACACGCCGTCGCCCATCGTGAACCAGACGCTGTCCCCCACCACCCGCCACCGCGCCACCTGTTCGCCGAACTGCGCCGAGCTGTCGGAGCGGACCATGATCAGTCGCGGTCCGTCGTCGGTGTGCGCTTCCCACTTTCCTTCGAGACGCGCCGTAGTATGACCCTGCGCCGCAACCGCGGCACCGGGGAACCCGACGAGCCAGCACAGCGCGAGCACACGGCGTGTCATTGCCGGAAATCTAATTACTTCCGGGCTGAACTTCCGGAGCCGCCGCTGGAGGTGGTGGTCCTGGGGCCGGAGCGGAGAGCGGAGTACGCTCGTCGGACACGACGGCCACCTGGGCTTCCCATTTGCGCATCATCGCGATGAACGCCTGCACGTACGCGGGATCGAACTCCAGCCCAGCCCGTCCCTCGATGTAGGGGAGGACCTGGTCGACCGGCCAGGCGTCCCGATAGGGACGACGGGTCCGCAACGCGTCGTAAACGTCGCAGACGTGCACGAGGTTGCTGGCTTCGTGACAGGAACGGCGATAGCGCACCTGGGGGTATCCCATGCCGTTGAGCATGATGTGGTGCTCATAGGCTACCACCGCCGCCAGTTCCAGATCCTCCTCGCTCTCGAGGATGAGGCGTGCCCCTTCGACGGGGTGACGATTCATGAGGACGCGTTCGTCGGGGGTGAGCTTTCCGGTCTTGGTGAGAATCTCGATCGGAATCCGGACCTTCCCGAGATCGTGCAGCAACCCAGCGACGCCGAAGGCGCGCACGTCGACGGGGCCCAGGCCGAGGTACTCGGCCAGCGCCATGCTGAGCACCGACACATTGAGCGAATGGGTGGTGGTGTATTGATCGAACTGCTTGAGTTGCAGCAACGGGAGGATCATCTGTTGGTCGCCGTGCATCGCCACCGAAAGCGACCGCACCACCGCCTCGGCCTCCGCCAGCGGCAGCGACTCCCGCTGCTTGACCTCGTCGTGCAGCCAGCGGATCGTTTCCGCCTCCTCGCCCAACGAGAACGTGATCGTCGCCGTGGGAAGCGACGCTTCCTCGATTTGCACTTCCCCGCCCCCACGCACCCCGACGGCCCCGAACTTGATCGCCGTAGGCCGCAGCTGGCGGGCCTCCGCGGTGTCGATCCCGTCCATCGTCAGACGGGAGAGGACATCCTCGAGGAAGACCGCGAAATCATCGCGGGTGACGTGGTCGGCGAATTCGAGACGCTGGACTCCCGCCTCGGCGAGCCGGTTGGACCAGCCCCACTCGCGCATCTCGCGCAGCGGCAGGCGCCCGAAAATCACTTCGTCGCCGAGAAACGTGAACAGCGGATGCGGATGTTTCGCCTGCAGTTCGAGCAGCTCCTCGTACGCGGCGTCGATCGCCCGGTCGCGCGCCGGGTGTCCATCGGCGTAGAGCGACATGCCGGCGAGCGCCTGTGCGAAGGCGCCGAGAAATTCGGCGGGCTCGCTCACGGCGCCGCCTCGGGATCGGTGGCCGCGCGGACGTCGGGGTCGTTGGAGACGGCTGCGAGGGCGAGCAGCTCGAGGGCGCGCGGCTCGTCGTGCCAGCCTGTGGCCAGCGCCGCGACGGCAGCCACGAGCTCGCGCGAGCGCGGCAGCAGCTTGCGTTTCCCAAGCAGCGTGCGCCCGCCGTCGACGAGCTTCACCAGCTCCTCAAACGCCGCCGGCGTGCGCGACGCGCCGAGCACCCGGATCGCCTGAAGCCGCAGGTCCGCCGGCCCCTCGCGGTTCGTGGCGAGCGCGATCACGCGGGGAAGCGCACTCGCGGGGATCCCGCGCTGTGCCGCGAGCAACGCCATGCGCACGACGCGATGCTCCGGATCGGAAAGGGCCTGGGTGAGCACCGGGTCGCGCTGCTCCGGGAATTTCAGGCCGATCCTGACAGCCTCGACCCGCACTCGCGGTTCGGCGTGCGACAGCCACGGCAGCACGGTGAACCCGACCGGCAGCGCGGGCAGCTCCACCAGCAGCGTCAGCAGATTGCGCAGCACGTACCAGCGCTCGTCGGTGAGGCGGGCCGTGATACTCGGCCCCAGAATCGGGCCCAGCTGTTTCAGCCGTTCGAGCAGCGCGCGGCGCGTGGCGCGCTCTTGCGCGTTGGCGAGGGCGTCGAGCAGCGGATCGACGGCGAGAACGCCGAGCCGGGGCAACACGCGATCCACGGTGGCGAAGTCCACCGGCTCCTCGGCGAGCAACCACTGTAGCGTATCCGGGCTCACCGCCCGGCCCCACAACTCCTCGGCCGTTGTCGTGCCCGCGGGAGCCGCCTCGAGCAGCTCGATGAGCTGGCCGAGGCGCCCCTGATCGACCATGGCACCGCAGGCGCGATACACCGCCGGTCCGACGGTGTCCACTTCGAGACTCATTTCCACGACGCGCTCGGGCTCCGGCGCGTGCAGCCCCGCGGCCGACTCGATCAATCGAGTGGACGATTGCGACATGCGCTGCAGCGCCATCCCGTAGGCCTCGGGATTGGGGTCCGCCAGGCTCCACCCGGTGAGCAGCCCGCGCACTTGCTCGCGCAATGCCCGATCGGCCAGGGAGCGCGCCTGCGGTTTTCCCTGTTCCGCGTGGGCCGCCATCTTCGACAGCATCCGCATCAGCGACCCCGACACCGACTGGTGCGATGCGTCCGCCGCCGCCTGGACGATCTCGAGCACCGCGTCGACCGCCATCCCGTGCGACGCATCGAGCACGAACTTGCCCCGCTGCGCCCCGTCGCCGCCCATCTCGATCAGCCGGCGCAGCGTCTCCGGTTGCATTTCGCCGATCAGCCGTGATGTGCGGCGGCGCAGGTCCAGCGCCTCCTGGCCGCCCGTGGTCTTCAGCTCTTCGGCGATCTGCAGCAGGTAGCCGACGATCACCTGGTCGTACGCTTCTCCCCGCACATGGTCGTCGATCGCTTTGGCTATCACGGCAGGCTTCGTGGGCGGCGCGTCCTCTTCTCCGATCTGTCCGGCGAGCGCCGCCCGGGCGAGACCGATCCACAGTTGAGCGCCGCGCACCCGCTGATCGCGCGTGCCGCCGCCCTCGTCCGGCGAGCGCGCGTCGGCGGGGATGTCGGCCGTTTGTCCGGCCGCGTCGTCCAGCAGCTCGAGCCGTTCGTACGACATCGAATGCAGGCGGATATGGGGCCAGACGGCGAGCCGCGCCGGGTCGCCGAGACCGAGCGGCTGTCCGGTGCGATCGGCTTCCAGCGCCAGCGTGCGCAGCACGTCCTGGATTTCCCCCACACCGACGCCGCGATTGAAGGTGACGGCGCCGAGGTGATGGCGGTGCAACCGTCCCGCGAGCTCCGCCAGCACCGGGTGGCGTGGATCGGTGGCCACGCCTTCGATCACCAGCTGGTTGCGCGCCACGCCCAGGGAAATCGAGGAGCGGTCTCGCAACAGCGCATCGGCACGGCGCAGGACGCCGGCGGCGGCCGGGCCCAACGACGGGTGATCTTCGGGATACATGGAGTGCTTATGGAGGGCGATCGACAGCTCGATCAGGAATTCACTGAGCTCGCGCGACAGCGTCGCGCGCTCGTGAGGCAGTGGGGCAGCCGGAGGGGTGCTCGAGCCCGACGGACTGGTCACGCCAGTAAGGTAATGCTCCGACTGCGTTTCATCTGTATCGAAACAGAAAAGGGCACCCCGGGAAACCCGAGATGCCCTCTTTCTGTGCGCCTGGACGTCTAAACGTCTATGCGTCTCTGCGTCGAGCCGCCTAGTACATCCCGCCCATGCCGCCGCCGCCACCCGGCATCGGCGGCGCCTTCTCCTTCTCCTTTTTCTCGACGACGACGCACTCGGTCGTGAGCAGCAACCCCGCGATCGACGCCGCGTTCTGCAGCGCCGTCCGCGTCACCTTGGTCGGGTCGATCACGCCGGCCAGGACCATGTCTTCGTACTCATCGCCCTGGGCGTTGTAGCCGTAGTTCAGCTTGCCCGACTCCTTCACCTTGCCGACGACGATCGCCCCTTCGGCTCCGGCGTTCTGCGCGATCATGCGGATCGGCTCTTCCAGCGAGCGGCGCACGATCTCGATGCCGATCTTCTCGTCGTCATCGCTGCCCTTCACCTTGTCGAGCGCCTTCTGGCACCACAGGAGCGCGACTCCGCCTCCGGGGACGATACCTTCCTCGACCGCGGCGCGCGTCGCGTGCAATGCATCTTCTACGCGGGCCTTCTTCTCCTTCATTTCGGTCTCGGTGGCCGCCCCGACGTTGATCACGGCGACGCCGCCCGCGAGCTTCGCGAGCCGTTCCTGCAGTTTTTCCTTGTCGTAGTCCGACGTGGACTTCTCGATCGCGGCCTTGATCTGGCCGATGCGGCCCTGAATGTCGACCTGCTTGCCCTTGCCACCGATGATCGTGGTGTTGTCCTTGTCGATCACGATGCGCTTCGCCTGGCCGAGGTCGCCCAGCACGGTGTTCTCGAGCTTGAAGCCCAGCTCCTCGGAAATCACCTTGCCGGCGGTGAGAATCGAGATGTCGGTCAGCATTTCCTTGCGGCGATCGCCGAATCCGGGCGCCTTCACGCCGCACACCTTCAGGGTGCCCCGCAGCTTGTTGACGACCAGCGTCGCCAGCGCTTCACCCTCGATGTCCTCGGCGATGAGCAGCAGGGGCTTGCCCGACTGCGCGACCTTCTCGAGCAGCGGGAGCAGGTCCTTCATCGCGGAGAT
>DASTHG010000092.1:0-15190 GCA_035718325.1 Gemmatimonadales bacterium
TTGAGATTCATACGCAGGGACGCCTCGGGGTCCTGTGTCGCCAGCAGCCCCGCTCGATCGCACGACAACTCGCTCTTGCGGAACCATTCGAGCAGGGCGAGCTGGATCGGGAGGATCGCGATGCCGGCGAGGAAGGGTAGGGCCGAGAAGCTCACGTTGAGGAGCAGCACGAGCAGGGTATGGTAGAGTGCGTGCCCGCTCATGACGTGACCCAGCTCGTGTCCCAGCAGCGACCGCATCTCATCGTCGTCGAGCAGGGTCAGCGCCCCGGAATTGATCACGATGAACGGCTTGTCCATTCCGAACGCCCCGGCGTTGGCGAACGGGGTCTGCGACACGAACAGCTCGGGGCGCACCGGCCAGTCGAGCGTGGTCAGAACGTCCGTATACAGCTGATTGAGGCGCGGGAACTGCGTCGGTCCCACGCGCACCGCATCGGCCTGGAACAGCAGCCGCACACCGCGCTCTCCCAGGAATCCGTAGATCTTCCTCAGGACCTCGTCGAACCCGGGCACCGCCCGCAACGACTGCAGCGCCGCGCGATCCGCGGGGTGCTCCCAGGACACGGGAGCGATCTGGGTGAGAATCTTGCGGGGCCGTGCCGCCGGCAGCCCGCTCGTGGCGTCAGTCATGGGAAACTCCGCTGGGTGGATTCAGAACCATACGAGACCGGGGCACGCGTGTTTCGCGGGCGTCAGCCGGCCGCCAGGGCTTGATCGAGGTCTTCGACCAGATCTTCCACATCCTCAATCCCGACCGACAGCCGGATCAGGCTGTCGGTGAGCCCCATCTTGCGGCGCAGCTCGAGGGGCACGCTGGCGTGCGTCATCGTCGCCGGGTGTCCAATCAGGCTCTCGACTCCGCCGAGGGATTCGGCGAGGGCGAAAATGCGGGTCCGTTCGACCACACGTTGCGCGAAGGCGGCGTCGCCCAGCTCCACCGACATCATGCCGCCGTAGCCCGTCATTTGGCGGCAGGCGAGGTCGTGCTGCGGATGGGAGGGGAGACCGGGGTAATTCACGCTGCGGACACGCGGGTGGTGGCTGAGCCATTCGGCGATGCGGCGGCCGTTGCTGTCATGCTGCCGCATGCGCAGCGGCAGCGTCTTGATGCCGCGCAGCGCGAGCCAGCAATCGAGCGGGCCGGGAACCGCGCCGGAGCTGTTTTGGATGAAGCCGAGCCGCTCGGCGAGATCGTCGCGGCTCGTGATCAGCAACCCGCCGACCATGTCCGAATGTCCGTTGAGGTACTTCGTCGTCGAGTGGAGCACGATGTCGGCGCCGAGCTCGAGCGGCCGCTGGAAGCAGGGCGTGGCGAACGTATTGTCGACGACAAACAACGCGCCGGCACGTTGCGCGATGTCGCCGGTCGCGGCGAGGTCGCACAGCCGCAGCATCGGGTTGGTCGGAGACTCGGCGTACACCAGCTTGGTCGCGGGGGTCATGGCGCCGGCGACCGCGTCGAGGTCGCCGCCGTCGACGAATGTGAAACTCAGGCCGAGCCGCGCCCAGATGTGGGTCATCTGACGGTGCGTGCCGCCGTAGACGTTCTCCCCGCTCACGACGTGATCGCCGGCCGACAGGAGTTTCACGACCGCATCGACCGCCGCGAGCCCCGACCCGAACGCGAATCCGTGCCGGCCGCCTTCGAGCGCGGCGACGTTGCGCTCCAGGGCCTCCCGTGTCGGATTTTTCGTACGGGCGTACTCGTAGCCCTTGTGCCGGCCCAGCCCGTCCTGGATGTAGGTAGAGGTCTGATAGATCGGCGGCATGACCGCGCCCGCGAGCGGATCCGGCACGACACCGGCGTGCACCGCTCGTGTGGAGAGCCGGCGCCGCACATCATCATCCAAGCCCCGAGTCATGGCGGGAACGTACCGACGCCTTTCGCCCCGGGCAAGCGAGCCTTACGTTAGCCACCATGCCCGGCCAGAATGGCCTCTCTTGCCTCGTTGTCGACGACGAGCCGCGGTTGCGACGGGTGCTCCAGCAGCTGCTCGAAAGCGACGGATTCGAGGTACGGGAAGCCGGCAACGGCGTCGAAGCGCTCGAGGCGATGGAGACGAATCCGGCGCCGCTCGTGATTTCCGACTTGCGCATGCCGCAGATGGACGGCGCCAACCTGCTGCGCCATCTCGCGCAGCGCTGGCCCGACACCGCCGTGGTGATGGTGAGCGCCGTGGCGGACGTGGACATGGCGGTCAAATGTCTGCACCTCGGGGCCCTCGATTACGTCAGCAAGCCCTTCAACCTCGAGGAAGTCCGCGCCCGCGTCGACCAGGCGCTACAGCGGCGGCAGCTCCGGCTCGAGCTCAAGAACTATCAACGCCAGCTGGAGGAGGCCAAGAGCAAGCTCGAGGCACGCGTCGAGGTCCAGGCGGGCCGCATCGAGGAGCTGTTTCTCGGCGGCGTCCAGGCGCTGGCCCAGGCCATGGAGGCGAAGGATGCGTATCTGAAGGGGCATTCGCTGCGGGTGTCCGACTACGCGGTACGCATCGGCAGGCACATCGGTCTCGATGCCCAGTCCATCGACACTATTTCTCTCGGCGCCCACCTGCACGACATCGGCAAGATCGGCGTCAGCGAAGAGGTGCTCCACAAGAAGGGCGGGCTGACCGACGCCGAGTACCGCCATATCATGGAACACCCGGTGATCGGGGCCCGGATCCTCGGGCCGCTGCTGAGCGACGCGCCGCTGGTGATCGACATCGTGCGCTCGCACCACGAACGGATGGATGGAAAGGGCCTGCCGGACGGCGTCAAAGCCGAGTCGCTGCCGCTGCTCGTGCGCATCGTCTCCGTGGCAGATGCCTTCGATGCGATGACCAGCGAACGCCCGTACCGTCACTCGCTCTCCGTGGAGCATGCCCTGGAGGAGCTGCGACGGCAGCGCGGCATACAATGGGATCCGGCCGTGGTGGACGCGTTCTTCGGAGCCTTCCCCGACGCCAATCACCTGCCGATCCGTTTGCCGGAGCAGTCCGTCTCCACCCCAACGCCCGTCGGTTAGCCATGCCCGAGACTCTGATGGTCGGCGTTTCCGGAATTCGCGGAATCGTCGGCAAGGACCTCACCCCCGAGATCGTGGCCCGGTACGCCGCGGCGTTCGGCGCCTGGGCCCGCACCGGCGGCGGACGGCGGCCGCGGGTCGTACTGGGCCGCGATGCGCGCACCTCGGGCCCGATGTTCGCCCAGGCCGCAACGGCGGGGCTCGTCTCCGTCGGCTGCGATGTGATCGACATCGGTCTGACCACGACCCCGTCGGCGCAGCTCGCGGTGCAGCACCATCGCGCCGCGGGAGGCATCATCCTCACGGCGAGTCACAATCCCATCGAGTGGAACGCGCTCAAGTTCGTCGGGCCCGACGGCGTGTTCATCGACGATACGTCGGGGTCGCAGGTGCGCGCCCTCGCCGCCGAAGGCCCGATCCCGCGCGCGGATCACGGATCGCTGGGCAGCGTCACGATCGATGGCGACGCGTTGCGCCGTCACCTCGCGGCCGTGGTGCAGCTCCCCGGAGTCGACACGGCCCGCATCAAGAAACGCAAGTTCCGCGTCGCCCTCGACACCTGCCGCGGCGCGGGCGGGGCGATCATGCCGGCATTGCTCGAGCGGCTGGGATGCGAGGTCTCGGGGATCAACCTCGAGACCGACGGCAAGTTTCCACGGCCCCCTGAGCCGACGCCGGAGAATCTGGGAGCCTTGGGCGCCGTGGTGCAGCGGGTCAAGGCCGATCTCGGAATCGCCGTGGACCCCGATGTCGACCGGCTGGCGATCGTGGACGAGCAAGGAGAGCCGATTGGCGAGGATTACACCCTCGCCTTCGCGGTGCGTGCCGTGCTCGGCGACAAGGGCAACGCCAGGCAACCGAAGAAGCGCGGCTCGGGCGGATACGTCCCTCCCGAGCGGCCCAAAGCGATCGTGGTCTGCAACCTCTCGACCAGTCTCGTGGTGGCGGACGCCGCCAAGGACTGCGGCGCGGAGCTGGTGCGGGCGTCGGTCGGCGAGGCGCATGTCGCGCGGACGATGATCGAGCTGGGGGCGCCGATCGGCGGGGAGGGGAATGGCGGCGTGATGTACACCGCTCTGCACGTGGGGCGGGACGCTCCCGTCGGCGCCGCGCTGCTGCTCACCCTGTTGGCGCGCGACGGACGCAGGGTCAGCGAGCTGGTCGCCGCCTCGCCCCGCTATGCGATCGTGAAGGACAAGGCGCCGCGCGCACGCGCCGCAGCCCTCGGCCCGATCTATGCTGCGCTCCGCGAGCAGTTCCCCGACGCCCAGGTCGACGAGCGCGACGGGCTGCGGCTCGGGTGGCGCGACCGCTGGCTGCACGTGCGCCCGTCCAACACCGAGCCCATCGTGCGCCTCATTGCCGAGGCACCGTCTCCGCAGGAAGCCCAGCGACTGGTGGACGAGGGACGCACGCTCGTCGCCGGTTCGTGAGCGCGTTGTCCGAGACCGTCCCACCCGATACCGATCTGGCATGCGCATAGTCCTGCAGCGCGTCAGCCGCGCGGAGGTCCGCGTGGCGGGACGCGTCACGGGCAGGATCGATACCGGCTTCCTGCTGCTCGCCGGGTTTGCCCCCACGGACACGCCCGAGACGCTCGGCTGGATGGCCGACAAAGTACTGTCGCTGCGGTTGTTCCCCGACGAGGCCGGCAAGATGAACCGTTCACTGCAGGAGGCCGGGGGCGCGGTTCTCGTCGTCTCGCAATTCACGCTCTACGGCGACGTGGAGAAGGGTCGACGCCCCAGCTTCATCGCCGCCGCAGCCCCCGACGTCGCGACGCCGCTCTATCAGCAGTTCGTTGCGCTGCTGGGCGAGCGCGGCCAGCCGCTCGGGATCCGCGTAGCGACAGGCGAGTTTGGGGCGATGATGGACGTCGACCTCGTCAACGACGGGCCGGTAACGCTCGTGATCGAGCGATGAACGGCGCGGCCGGCACCGCGATCGTGCTCGCCAGCTCTTCGCCGCGGCGCCGTCAGCTGCTCGAGATGCTGCACCTGCCGCATCGCATCATCGTCCCGGACGTCGACGAAACGCGGCACGAGGGCGAGCCGCCCGAGCAATACGTGATTCGGCTGGCGCGGGCCAAGGCGCGCGCCGTGGTGGACCGCGCCCCGGGAGCGATCGTGCTGGCGGCGGATACTACCGTCGTGCTCGACGGGGATGTCTTCGCCAAACCGGAGGATCCGGCAGACGCCGTGCGGATGCTGGGCCGCCTGCAGGGCCGCACGCACCAGGTGATGACGGCCGTGGCGGTGGCGCGGGACGACCGGCTCGAGCACGCGCTGGACGTGTCGGCGGTGACGTTTCGCCCGGCGGGCCACACGGTGTTGACCGATTACGTGTCCACCGGCGAACCGCTCGACAAGGCGGGCGCGTACGCGATCCAGGGGCTCGGCGCGCTGTTGATCGAGCGGGTGGAAGGCGATCTGTTCGGAGTGATGGGGCTGCCCCTGCGACTCGCGATCGATCTGCTGGAGCGGTTCGGGCGTCCTTACCGCTTCACGCGGTAGACGGGGACTTTCTTCGCTTTGCCTTTGACCTGGACCGGCTCGAGCGCCTCGACCTTGGGCGGTTTCTTCAGCGCCTTGTAGAACGGCTCGGCGATCAGGATTTCGTTGGGTCCCGCCACCGAGCAGAGCCGGCTGGCGGTGTTGACGGCGTCGCCGATGACCGTGTATTCGAGGCGCCGGTCGGAGCCGAAGTTTCCGGCGAACACTTCTCCGAAGTTGATCCCGATGCCGATGTTGATCGGCGGGCGCCCCTGCTCGGCCCACTTGGCATTCATTTTTTCCAGCACGGTGAGCTGGTCGATCGCGCACTGCATGGCGCGGTCGGCGTCGTCTGCGTGCGCGATCGGGGCGCCCCACAGCGCCATGATCGCGTCGCCCATGAACTTGTCGAGCGAGCCGGAATGCTCGAAGACGATCTCCACCATCTCGGTGAAGTATTCGGTCAAGAGCTTCGCCACTTCGTCCGGGTTCATGTTCTCGGACATCGGGGTGAAGCCGCGGATATCGGAAAAGAAGATCACCACCGGCCGCTTATCGCCGCCCAGGGTGACGGCACCTTCCTGCTGGGCGATCTGCGCCGCCACGTTGGGCGCGAAGTAGCGCTGGAAGTTCGACAGCACCATCGCTTCGCGGCGGATCCGCTCGGAGAGCTGCGAATTCTCGATGGCGACGGCGCACAGGCCGCCGAACGTCATCAGGAAGTCGAGGTCCTCGTCGGTGAACGACTGAATCGCGGTTTGGTTGTCGACGTAGAGGATGCCGAGGACGGTCTGGTCCGAGGCGAGCAGCGGGGTACACATCGCGCTGCGCACGCTCTGGATCAGGATCGACTTGCCCTTGAAGCGGTTGTCTTCGGCGGTGTTGTCGGACAGGATCGCCACACGGTCATCGACGGCTTTGCGGGCGATGGACTGGGGCACGCGGGCCGCGGTGGTATCGCCGGAGCGATTACGCGATAAGCGGGGCACCAGCTCGGATGTCCGGGGATCGAGCAGCAGGATCGAGACGCGATCGACGTTGAAGATCTGGAACGTCACGTCGACCGCCTTGTTGAGCACCTGATCGGGCTCCTGCTGGCGTGACAGCTCCTTGGCGATCTCGAACAGCAGCGAGAGTTTCTTTTCGCGCCGTTCGGCCTCGGTCTGCGCGGCGACCTTGAGATGGCCGCCACCGGATGCGGCCGCTGCCGTGCCGCCGTGCACGATGGCCGGCACGCCGCCGGAAGATGGGCTCACCGGCAGCTGGCGGACGATGGTGCCCTGCGGGATGCCGCGCGAGCCGGAGGTCTGGCTGGACTCGGGGGTGGGGGTCGACGGCCGCGCGGGCGGCGTGATGCTCGTGACCTTGAAGGCCACCTTCCCGAAGGTGATGACGTCGTTCGTCGCGGCGTCGGCTTGGGTGATGCGGGCCCCGTTGAGGAACGTGCCGTTGGAGGACCCGAGGTCCTTGACGCGAACGCCGGACGGTGCGAGCGAGATCTCGGCGTGGCGCCGGGAGATCGTCGGATCGTAGATGGGAACATCGCTCGTGACGGCGCGACCCACGACCAGGGTGCGGCCTTCGGCCAGGTCGATCGACTGGTCGCCGGAGGTGCTCTGCAGCTTGAACACGGTCGAAAAATATACCCCGGGGTGTTGGGAGCGGAATCGCCGATCAGGCCAGCGCCAGCGCGAGCGCCCGCAACACCGCGGCGGCCTTCGCATCGGTCTCGGCGTACTCGCGCTCTGGTCCTGAGTCGGCGACGATTCCGGCGCCGGCCTGCAGCACCACCCGATCGCGCTGCACCACGGCGCTGCGGATCGCGATCGCGGTATCGAGACTGGTCGCTCCCCACCCGACGTAGCCGACGGCGCCGGCGTAGGGGCCGCGCCGCTCCGGCTCCAGCGCGTCGATGATCTCCATCGCCCGCACCTTGGGGGCGCCGGTCACCGTGCCCGCGGGGAAGCAGGCCTTGAACGCGTCGAGTGCATCGTACCCGTCGCGCAACGTCCCACGGACTTCGCTCACCAGATGCTGCACGTGCGAGTACCGTTCGATCCCCAGCAGCTCGGTGACGCGCACGCTGCCGTATACCGCTACGCGGCCCACGTCATTCCGCCCCAGATCCACGAGCATGCGGTGCTCCGCGACTTCCTTCGCGTCTTCGCGCAGCGCTTTGGCGAGGATTTCGTCTGTTTCCGGCGTCCGGCCACGATGTGCCGTGCCCGCAATGGGACGAACGATGACCTCGTCCCCGGTCACGCGCACCAGCACTTCGGGTGAGCTGCCCACCAGGGCGAAGTCGTCGAGCGCGAGATAAAAGAGATACGGGGCCGGATTGAGCGCGCGCAGAAAGCGATACAACCGCAGCGGATCAACGCGCACCGGCACTTCCTGGCGGCGCGACAGCACCGTCTGGAACGTGTCGCCGGCGCGGATGTGTTCGAGCACGCGGCCGACGTCCCGCTCGAACGCGGCTTGCGGATACCGCGTGGTCGTCGTGGGCGCTGGGGGATTCTCGGGCAAGGCCAGCGGGCCGAGCGGGTGCGGTCCGGCGAGGCGGCCCACCAGCTCGTCGAGGCGCACCTCGGCGGATTCGTACAGCTGCACCAGCTGCCGTCCGGGGGCGCCGGCCGGCACGTCGACGTTGGCGACGGCGATGGCGCGGCCGTACAGGTTGTCGAGCACCACCAGGCTGTCCGCGATCATCAGGACCGCGTCGGGCAGGCCCAGGGTGTCCTCGGGCGCCGATGGCAGGCGCTCGATCGTGCGTACCAGGTCGTAGCCGAGGTACCCTACGGCGCCGCCGGTGAACGGAGGCAAACCCGGCACGGCGATCGGCACGAGGGCGCGCAGCCGCTGTGCCAGGTGCCCAATGGGATCCGCCGTTTCGCCGGCGCTCTGCCAGCCGCCGGCGGCGGTCCAGCGCTCCACCGTACGGCCGCGATAGCGCCACACGTCGCGCGGCTCGGTCCCGAGAAAGGTGTAGCGTGCCCACCGTTCGCCACCGGTGACCGATTCGAGCAGGAAGCCGTACGGCGGCCGCGCGATCTTGGCGTAGGCGGCGAGGGCGGTATCGGCGTCGAGCACGATCTCACGCGCCAGCGGCACCACGCCGCCGCGTCCCGCCCGGGTGATGAACTCCGCGCGCGGGTCGCTCACTTCAGGGCGCCAACGAGGTAACTCCCGGGGCTCTCGATCGCGCTGGTCACGGCGGTCGGCCCCACGTGCGAGCTGTTGCGGCCCTCCACCCAGTGGTCCGGCGTCCGCTCGCGCCACAGCTCCAGCGCCTGCTCGAAGGCGGCGGCAGAAGCATAGCGGCTGCTCTGGGTGTATACCGTGGGGTCGTCGTAGCGTCCGAACGACACGGTCGCAACGGGTTCTCCGGTCTGGTTGAAGACCAGCGAAGCCGGGCCGACGTCGAACTGGTAGCTCCCCGGCGTGAGCGTCACGGTCACGGCCACGGTACAGGTGTCGCAGAGGAGGGTGTCGTTGCGCGACACGATGCTGTGGGGAGAGAAGCTGATCGAGGCGAACTGGGTGTGGACGCTGTCCGCGTACGCGATGCTACAGGTGAACAACGCATTGTTATGAAATACGCAGGTGGCGGGATTGGCGGGTGGGGCGGAATCGAAGCGCGCCAGCGCCAGCAGCGCAGTGCGGGGCAGGCCGGTGTCGACGCCGGTGGTCCCGCCGCCGCAGGCGGTGGCGAGCGCGACGCTTGCCGCCGCCACGAGGCGTCGCGTAGCTTGGCGCGCGTGCGTCACGCGCCGTTGGCGCTGCTGCTCCTCATCGTTCCCGCGGCCGCCCGCGCGCAGCAGTGGAACACGCCCGAGGCGCGCGTCCTCGCCGACCGCGCGATCACGCGGCGTGTCGGTGCCGCCGCCGACACCTCGCTCCACGATTACCGGGCCCAGGCGCATGGCTTTCTCTTCTTCCTCGGCGCATTCGGTGAGGGATTGACGGAGCCGCCACGCCTCATCAAGGCGGATCAACTCGAATTGGAAGTGTACTGGAGGGCCCCCGGCGCCAGCAAGCAGCGTATCATCGGCTGGCGCGATCGCGCCGAGCTGCCGACCGACATCGTGTATCACCAGGATCACCTCGGCATCATTCAGAATGGCTTCGGCAAGAGCATCCGCCTGGGTGACGGCGACGAAGTGCGGGATGTGCCGCATCCGCTCGCGGCCGGGGGCCCGTTACTGTACGACTATGCGACCGGGGACACCCTCACCCTCACCTTGCCCGAGCGTCAGGTGCGCGTCGTCCAGCTCGCGTTTCGTCCCAAGGAGTTTCGCGCCTCACGCATCGTCGGCACCGCCTACCTCGACCTGGCGTCGGCCGACTTGGTGCGCCTCGAGTTCAACTTCACGCCGGCCGCGTATCGCGATCCCTCGCTCGAAGACGTGAGCGTCGTGCTCGACAACGCTTTCTATGCCGGGCGCTGGTGGCTGCCCCGCCACCAGGAGATCGAAATCCGGCGCCACGCCATGATGCTCGACCTGCCGGCGCGCGGCATCATCCGCGGCCGCTGGAACGTGGACAACTACCAGTTCAACAGCGGGCTCGCCGCCGCGTGGTTCACCGGACCGGAGATCACCGTCGCGCCACAGGCGGAGCGCGACTCGTTCCCCTGGCGCGGCAATCTCGATTCGGCAGAAGGGTCGGTGTCCGCGCCGGTGCGCCAGAACGACCTCGCGGCGCTGCGCGCCGAGGTCGCGCACGTCGCTGGACGACACGCCCTGAGCAGTTGGCGCAAGAACGGCGTCGCGGTGCGGAGTTTGAGCGACCTGCTGCACGTCAACCGCGTGCAAGGTGTGGTCCCCGGCGCGGGGTGGGTGTGGCGTGGTGAGGATGGAGCTCTCGAAGCACGCCTGCGCGCGAGCTACGGCTTCGCCGACCACATGGTCGATGGGGCGCTCTCGCTGCGCGTCGCGCTCGGCACGCGCCGCGTGTCGGCCGAGGTGTACCGCGAGGTGCGCGACGTCGCCGACCACCCGATCGTGTCCCCGGTGGTGAATTCAATCGCGGCACAGGAGTTCGGCGACGACTACGGCGACTACACGCGGGTCTCGGGCGGTCGCGTGGCGCTCGACGGCACGCTCGGCGGGCCGGTGTCGTGGCGCGTGGGCGTGGACCGCGAAACGCCCGCCACCCTCGCCGTACAGGCGGCCCCGGCGAGCGGTCTCTACCGGCCCAACCCCGCGCTGGGCGGTCCTGCGGTGAGCCTCGTGACGGTCGGTTTCACTCGCGCCCCAGCCGGTTTGGCGGTGCGCCACGATCACGCGTTCCATCTCTCGGTCGAAGCCGGTCGCAGCGACGCCGGCACACGGTACGCGCGTGTCGCGGGAACGGGTCACGTGCTGCTGCCGCTGGGCGGTACGCGGCTGCTGGTGCGCGCGGAAGGGGGTGCCGCCACCGCCCACGTTCCAGCCTACCGCACATTCGTGCTCGGCGGCCGTGGCACCCTGCTGGGCGACGACTTCCGCACATGGGGTGGGCGCCACATGGCGCTGTTGCACGTCGAGTGGCGCATCCCAGCCCCGTTCCCCAGCATCGCGCTCGGCGCCGCGGCCCGCACGCCGGGCTCGATCACGGTCGCGCCGTTCATTGCCATGGGGTGGGCCGACGCGCCGGTCGCCAATACGCCATGGCGCGCCACACCCGGCGCGCGCGTCACCACCGGCGTCGGGCTCGAGTGGCTCGGCGTTTTCCGACTCGAAGTGGGATACGGTGCGCAGAGCGGCCGAACGCACGTGGCGTTCGACGTGACGCGTGATTTCTGGAGCGTTCTGTGAGCGCGGTCTAGCTTCCCGCCGCGCCCCCGCGCTAGGTTTCTTCACGTCCATGCCCGACACCACCTTCCCCGACGAGTGGTTGACGCAGTCGCTGGAGGCGCTCACGCCAGAGCGCATGGCGGAGCTGCGCGCCAAGGCCGAGCCCGGGAAATCGCTGTGGGAACTGGTGGTCGAGGAGAAGATCGCGACCAATGAAGAAATCCTGGAGCGGCTGGCGGCGCGCTTCCGGCTGCGCATCGCCGACCTGAACCAGATCGACCCCGGGGCGCGCACCGCGCTGCCGGAGGCGCTGGCCCGGCGCTACCGCGTGTTGGCGGTACGCGAGACGGATTCCTATCTCGAAGTCGCGACGGCCAATCCCACCGACCCCGACATGGAAAAGACGCTGGCGTTCGCCACGGGGCGCGAGATCCGGCTCACGTTGCTCTCGCCGTCCAAGATCTCCGAGCAGATCGAGCAGCAGTACCGGCCGGAGAAGACGCTCGATCGGATCATCGAAACGATGGGTCAGTCCGCCGAACTTGTGCAGATCGATGACAACGTGGCGGTCGAGGAGTACAACATCACCGAAGCCGCGGCGAGCGAGCGGCCGGTGGTCCGGCTGGTGGACATGATTCTCTCCGAAGGCATCATGTCGCGCGCCAGTGACATCCACGTCGAGCCCGAGGAGGGCGGCGTGGCCGTGCGCTATCGGATCGACGGCGTGCTGCGGCAGGTGATGAAGATCCCGCGCCAGGCCGGGTTGCCGCTGATCTCACGCATCAAGATCATGTCGTCGCTCGACATCGCCGACCGCCTGCGCCCCCAGGACGGTCGCGCCCGGGTGGCGGTGAACGGACAGCCGATCGACCTGCGCGTGTCGACGCTGCCGGCGGCGCACGGCGAGAAGGTCGTGATCCGCATCCTCGATTCGCGCGCCACCGTGAAGTCCCTCGACACCCTCGGCCTGCTGACCAACGAAACCGAGGCGATCACGAAGCTGTTGCAGTACCACGAAGGCATCATTCTCGTCACGGGACCGACGGGGTCGGGGAAAACGACCACGCTCTACGGCATGATCAATCAGATCAAGAGCGAAGGCGTGAACATCGTCACCGTCGAGGATCCCGTCGAATACCGGGTCCCGGGCATCGTGCAGGTGCAAGTGCAGGAAAAAACGGGGCTCACGTTCGCCGCGGCGTTGCGCTCGATTCTGCGGCAGGATCCCAACGTCGTGCTGGTGGGAGAGATCCGCGACAAGGAGACGGCCCAGATTGCGACTCAGGCGTCGCTCACCGGCCACCTGGTGCTGTCGACGCTGCACACCAACGACGCGGCCAACGCCGTCACACGTCTCGTCGATATCGGCGTCGAGGCCTACAAGATCGCCGCGGCGCTGCGCGGTGTACTGGCGCAGCGTCTCATGCGGAAGTTGTGTCCCACCTGCAAGGAACCCTCCACCGATGCCATCCCTGATCAATTGAAGCGGTGGATCCCGCACGGGTCCACGGTCCATCGCGCAGTCGGCTGCCCCGACTGCGCCATGACGGGATACCGCGGCCGTTTCGCCATCGTCGAGGTGCTGACGATGTCACCCGACATCGAGCGGCGCATCGCGAGCTCGGAAACGGCCGACCGCATCGCCGAAGCGGCCAGGAGGGGCGGGATGCTGGGGCTGTGGCACAGCGGCCTGTCGCACATGCTGCGCGGCGAGTCGTCGATCGACGAGCTGCTGCGGGTGGTGGACGTGCCGATGGAGGAGCAACGGGCGGCTCCTGAGCCCGCGCGGCGCAGTGGGGGAAGCGCCACACCCGCCGCGTCCGCGGCTTCGGCCCCAGCGGCGCCGGCGCGTCACTCCCCGGCCCCCGCACCGGCGCCAGCGACGGAGCCGTTCGGCGCGAGCTTCGAGCTGCTGGAGGAGCTCTCGGGAGGTCGGGCCGAGCCCCGCGGGCCGGCCCGCAAGGTGCTGCTCGTCGACGACGAGGACAGCCTGCGCAAAGTGCTCAAGGACCTGCTGGAGCGGGACGGCTACGAGGTCTCCGAAGCCCGCGACGGCGTGCAGGCGCTCGATCAGGTCGACCGCGTCGGGCCCGACATCATCGTCCTCGACCTCAATCTCCCCGCGCTCGACGGCTACGGCGTGCTGTCGCAGCTCCGCTCGCGCCCGGCGACGGCGGGGATTCCCGTGATCGTGCTGACCGCCAAGGGCGACGAAGACAACGAGGTGCGTGTGTTCGAGCTCGGCGCCGACGATTTCCTCCAGAAACCGTTCCGGGCGCGTGCACTGTCGGCACGGCTCGAGGCGGTGCTGGGCCGGCGCCGCCCGGCGTGACGTCGATTCAGGTCAAATTCGTCGACACGTTCGTGCTGCGTGGTGCGGGCGACCGGCTCGAGGTGTTGGTGCTGCGACGCGCCCCCGGAGGCCGCAACCCCGGATCGTGGGAAACCGTGCACGGCACGATCGAGCCGGGCGAGACGCCGGTGCAGGCGTCGCTGCGCGAGCTGCGCGAAGAAACGGGGCTCGAGCCGCAGCGCTTTTACAATCTCAGCCGCATCGAAGGGTTCTACCTGCACGCCGTCGACGAGCTCGCGATCATTCCCGCATTCGCGGCGATGGTCGCCGCGGACAGCGAGCCGCGTTTGTCCGATGAGCACGACGCCTGGTGCTGGCTCGCGCCGGCGGACGCCGCGCGTCGCTTCGCCTGGCCTCGAGAGCGCAGAGCACTGGACGACGTTTTGTCAATAGTGGGGGCTGGCGACGGGGGCTTGCTGGACGATGTGCTGCGGGTATCCTAGGCGAGCCTCCTCTCCGACGGTGACCATGGTGCCGTCCGCACCGCAGCACACATCGCGCAGGCCGTCGTCGCACACGCTCACCGTCGTGTGAATCCGTTCTACCACCGCATCTACCGCATCGTTCGCCACATTCCCAAAGGGCGCGTCGCCACCTACGGGATCGTCGCACGACTCGCCGGTCGGCCCGGCGCCGCCCGGACCGTCGGGTGGGCGCTGTCGGCGCTCGCGGAGGACGAGGATGTGCCGTGGTGGCGCGTGATCAACGCGGCGGGACGCATTTCGCTCGCGACCGATCACAGTGCCGTGTTGCAGCGGGCATTATTGCTGCGAGAAGGCGTGAAGTTCGCGCCCGGGGGCGCAGTGAATCTCTCGAGCTACGGATGGCCGTCCGAGGCTTACGACAGCACCGCCGCCCACAGCCGGGCCGCTTCCTCGCGCAGGTCGCGCAGGTTGAAAGGCTTTCGCACGTAACGCAGGCCGAGCCGCTCCAGCGCCTCTTCGGTCACGGGGCGCACGTCGCCCGTGGCGACGAGCATGCGCGACTTGAGTTCGGGATGCAGCGTCACGAGTTCCTCCACGAACAACTTTCCCTTCGCGCTGACCTGTCCGTCGGCGAGCACAAGGTCGTAGCCACGCTCGCGCACCATGGTGAACGCCTGGTCCGGAGTCTTCGCCACGTGGACGAGGTGGCCCTCGCGGCCGAACAGCGCCTGCACCAGCCGGCGCACCGCGGGATCGTCGTCCACCAGGAGAATCGAGCGTTTGGCGAACGACGGCGGTAGCCGCGGCTCGGGCGGCGGCGGTGGGGCAGGCGGTGCCGGGCGCGCCGCGGGGGCCGCCGGCAGGTCGATGCGGAACGACGCGCCGCCGCTCGGGCTCCGCTCGTAGGTCAAATGCCCGCCGTGCGACTCGACGATCGAGTACGAGATCGAGAGGCCCAGCCCCGTGCCGTGCCCGGGCTCCTTGGTGGTGAAAAACGGCGTGAACAGATGGCGCTCCAGACGCTCGGGAACCCCGGGCCCGGTGTCGCTCACGCGCAGGTGCACCAGACCGTCCGCCCACGTATCGATGCGGACCGCGCGGGTGCGGCCCTCGGGCAGATCGCCTACGGCCTGC
>DASTHG010000093.1:0-2685 GCA_035718325.1 Gemmatimonadales bacterium
GGAGTGGCATCGGCTGGCCTGGGCGGCGGCGGTGGTGCTGATGGCGCTCGTCCTGACCCTGGCCCTCGCCGCTCGCTGGGCCACACGGCAACGCTTTGGCAACAAGTCCGCGATCTGATCGCCCGATGGCGCGTCTCGCCAGCGTTCCCGCCGTCACCCCCTCGGTGCCCGTGCCGGTGGTAACCGTGCCGGCGGGGTCGTCATCCCATGGAGCCCCGCGGATGGAGCAGCGTCCCGAGGACGTCAAACGGCCCGACAACGCGCTCGTCCGCATCGAGACCCGCAGACTCAGCGCGCTCTTCGGGCGCACGATCGCCGTGAAGGAGACCTCGCTCTTCTTCCCGACGAATACGGTCACGGCGATCATCGGCCCGTCGGGATGCGGCAAGAGCACTTTCCTGCGCTGCCTCAACCGCATGCACGAGCTGTCCGACGGCGGCTGGTCGACGGGATCGGTGCTGCTCGACGGCGCCGACATCTACGGTCCGGGGATCGATCCGGTGGCGATCCGCCGCCGCATCGGGATGGTGTTCCAGCGCCCCACCCCCTTCCCCACGATGTCGATCTATGACAACGTCGCGTCGGGGCTGAAAGTCGGCGATCGTGCGTACACGCGGGCCGAAATCGACGACGCGGTGGAGCGGGCACTGCGGCAGGGTGCCCTCTGGGACGAGGTGAAGGACCGGCTGCACACGAGCGCAACCGCCTTGTCGGGCGGCCAGCAGCAGCGGCTCTGCATCGCCCGCGCGGTGGCGCCGCTGCCCGAGGTGCTGCTGCTCGACGAGCCCACGGCCTCGCTCGACCCGGCCGGGACGCAGCGCATCGAGGAGCTGTGCCACGAGCTGAAGCGGCAGTATACGATCGTGATCGTGACGCATAACATGCAGCAGGCGGCGCGCGTCTCGGACTACACCGCCTTCTTCTATATGGGCGAGCTGATCGAAATCGACCGCACGAGCTCGCTGTTCACCAGGCCGGCCAAAGAGCAAACGGAAGCGTATCTCACCGGAAGGTTCGGATGACCGCGGTCGAGACTCGGCGCCCCAGCCCTCCGGCTCACCGTGGGACCACGCTCTTGACCATTCCGCCCGAGACGGCCAACCCGTTCCCCGTCGTCGACGTGCGCGACTTCGCGTTCTGGTATGGAGCGCGGCAGGCGCTGGCCGACCTGACACTGGCGATCCCGCGCCGCGCCGTGACGGCCCTGATCGGGCCGTCCGGGTGCGGGAAGAGCACCTTTCTGCGCTCGCTCAACCGCATGAACGACATCATCGCCGATACGCGGCATACCGGGGATATCCTGCTCGACGGCGTGTCGCTCTACGGCGCCGAGACCGACGTCGTCGAGCTGCGGCGCCGGGTGGGCATGGTATTCCAGCGCCCTAACCCCTTCCCCAAATCGGTGTTCGACAACGTCGCCTACGGCCCGCGCGTCAACGGCTTCGCCGCCGAGCGCGAGATCCCGCAGCGCGTGGAGCTGGCGCTGCAGCACGCGGCACTGTGGGACGAGGTGAAGGACCGGCTCGACGATCCCGGGACGGGGCTGTCGGGCGGGCAGCAGCAGCGGCTGTGCATCGCCCGAGCACTCGCCAACGAGCCCGAGATCCTGCTGATGGACGAGCCGTGCTCGGCGCTGGACCCGATCGCCACGGAGAAGATCGAAGAGCTGATCGTCCAGCTGAAACGGGATTATACGATCGTGATCGTGACCCACAACATGCAACAGGCGTCGCGCGTGTCGGAGTTTACCGGCTTCTTTTACCTCGGCCGCCTGGTAGAATTCGGCCCGACGGCGCGGCTGTTCACGACGCCGACCGATGAGCGCACCGAGGCCTACATCACAGGACGGTTCGGATGACCCCTCAGCTGGCACACCGCCACTTCCACGACGAGCTCTCGGAGCTCAAGTCGACCTTGCTCGCGATGTCCGCCGAGGCCCAGACCGCGCTGGCGACCGCCGTCGAGGCGCTGCTGCAGCGCGACGCCTCCAAGGCGGCCCAGGTCATCGCGGGCGACCATAAGATCGACGCGGTGGAGCTCGAGATCGAAGACCTGGTCGTGAAGCTGCTGGCGACGCAGCAGCCGATGGCGCGGGACCTCCGCCTCCTCATGTCGGCGCTCAAGATCGCCAACGACCTGGAGCGCGTCGGCGATCACGCCGTCAACATCGCGCAGTCCGCGGAGCGACTGTTCGTCGCCCCGCCGATCGTGCCGGAGCCCGAAATCATCGAAATGGCCCGCATGGCGCGGCGCATGCTCGCCGACGCCCTCGATGCCTTCGTGCGGGGAGACGCCCAGGCGGGCCGTGCCGTGTGCCAGCGCGACGATCAGGTCGACAATCTGCACGACTCGGTGTTTCGCATCCTGCTCACCCACATGATGGAGACGCCGCACATCATCACGGCGGCGATGGAGTTGTTCCTCGTGAGCCGCAACCTCGAGCGCGTCGCCGACCTGGCGACCAACATCGCCGAAGACGTGGTGTTTCTGGTCGAAGGGAAGAGCATCAAGCACCATGCGGAGATCGCGCAGGCGGTGAAGTGAGACGAGGTTTTGAACAATCTTCTAGATCCGATATCCGCCCGGCAACACCACTCGCCTTTCCAGGTACTCCTGTCTCGCAAACAGCCGGATCAACACCAGCCCGGCGACGAATCCTCCGATGTGGGCGAAGAACGCCGTCCC
>DASTHG010000094.1:0-4536 GCA_035718325.1 Gemmatimonadales bacterium
CGGAGCACCGCGTCCCGATCGCCGTTCACGCCGAGCTCCGCGAGCCGCGGGGCGACGAGCGCGTATAGCGCGCCGGCGTCGCTGGCCGAGAGATACTGCCCGTTCATCCACTCGAGCTTGGTCGTGTCGAAGATCGCGCTCTTCTGCTGGATGCCCTCGAAGGAGAAGAGGCGTACCATCTCATCGAGCGTCATGATCTCGCGGTCGCCGCCGGGGCTCCAGCCGAGCAGGGCGAGGAAGTTGCGCATCGCGGCGGGCAGGATGCCGAGGTGCTGATAGTCGCCCACGGCGGTCGCCCCGTGTCGCTTGGACAGCTTCTTCCCGTCCATGCCGTTGATCATGGGGACGTGGCCGAACACCGGCGGCTCGTGTCCCAGCGCGCGGTACAGCGCGATCTGCTTCGGCGTGTTCGAGATATGATCGTCGCCGCGCAGCACGTGCGTGATGTTCATGTCGACGTCGTCGACGACGACGGCGAGGTTGTAGATCGGCGTGCGGTCGGTGCGCAGGATGACGAAGTCTTTCAGGTCCTCGCCCTGGAACGCGATGCGCTCGTGGACGGCGTCGTCCCAGGCGATCTCGCCTTGCGGCATGCGGAAACGGATCGCTCCCTCATCGAGATACGCTTTTCCCTCCGCGAGCAGCCGGTCGGCGGCCTCCTGGTGGCGCACGATGCGCGCGCCCTGGAACACGACCTCCTCGTCCCAGTCGAGCCCCAGCCAGTCGAGGCCGTCGATGATGACCTGGGTGTGCTCGTCGGTGGAGCGCTGCTTGTCGGTGTCTTCGATGCGCAGCAGGAACGTGCCGCCGGTATGGCGGGCATAGAGCCAGTTGAACAGCGCGGTGCGGGCGCCGCCGACATGGAGGTACCCGGTGGGGGAGGGAGCGAAGCGGACGCGGACGGTCATGGATGACGATCGATGAGAATGATCAATGTCCAATGCTCAATGCCCAATGATCATTGAACATTGATCACTGAACATTGGACATTCTCTCGCACGGAGAGGGGGGGATTCGAACCCCCGATAAGGGTATTAGCCCCTATAACGGTTTAGCAAACCGCCGCCTTCAGCCACTCGGCCACCTCTCCAATTACGGCGGTTGAACTTAGCGGCGTCCCCACCACTCCGGTACCCTGGGAAATCCGACCAACCCTGGTCATTCGCTTTCGGCTGCTCCATCTTCGCACTACAGTGATGAGGCCACGACAACGCGCCACGATTCGATCACGAGTCGTCCCGCTGCTGCTGATCGGCTGGGCAGCCGTGGCGCGGCCGGGGGCCGGTCAGTGCCCCGATGGGTCACCCGCACCCTGCCGCGCCGGCGTCGCCGTCCCACCCGCGATGAGCGTCGCCGTCCTGGACTTCGACAACCTCTCCCACGACACCAGTGACACCTACCTCAGCGAAGGACTCACGGAAGAGCTGACATCGCAACTGGGGCAGCTCGAACGGCTGCGGGTCGCATCCCGCACCGCGGTGCGCCGGCTGCGGGATCCCTCGCGCATGTCGTTACCCGACATCAGCCGGGCGCTCAACGTCGCCTACCTCGTCAACGGTAGCGTGCGTCGCTCGGGGCAGCATCTGCGCGTGACGGTCGAGCTGCTCCGCGCCGCGACCGGGGACCAGGTGTGGTCGAATCAATACGACCGTTCGGAGCAGGATCTGCTCGCCATCCAGGAGGCCGTGGCCAACGCCGTCGCGACGGCCGTCGCCGGACGCCTCCTCCCCGCGGAGCGGACCACGCTGGCAGCGCGGCCGACGCGCAGTCCCGAAGCCTACGATACCTACCTCAGGGCCCGCGTCTTGTACGGGGCCGCTGTCCCCGCGCGCCAGCCCGAGGCAGTGGCCCTGCTGGAGCGTGCGGTCGCCATCGACTCGGGCTTCGCCACCGCGTGGGCGCTGCTCTCGCGCGTGCAGTCGAACATGTTCTGGTTCTACGTCGATCGCAGCAATGACCGCCTGGAGCGCGCGAAGGCCGCGGCGAATCGCGCCGCATTACTCGCGCCCAATGCGGCGGAAACGCACATCGCGCTCGGCTACATTCACTATTGGGGAAGTCGGGATTACGGTCGGGCGCTGCAGGAGTTCTCGGCGGCGTTAGTCGCCCGTCCCAATGATCCCGAGGTCCATGCGGCGATCGCCAACGTCGCCCGTCGTCAGGGGAGTTGGGATCAATCCCTGGCGAGCCGCAGCCGGGCCATCGAGCTGGACCCGCAGAACCGCTCGGAGATCGTCGAGCGGGGTCTCACCCTGCTGATCTTGCGGCGGTTCGATGCAGCGGAGCAGGACTTCGATCGTGCCCTGAACCCACCGGATTTTCTCGAGGCCCAAATGTTCGCTGCGGCGCTCGCGCTGGAGCGCGACGGGAGTCTCGAGCGAGCCACCCCGCGGGTTGAATTCCTCGCGGCGCATGCCGAAGACTTCGTCGGCCTGACGTTCCACGATCCGGGGGCGTTGATGACGATCTGGCGGGCGGCCGGGCCACACCAGGCCGCGATTCTGGCCGCGACGCCCCAGCCGACAGCACAGGGCCGTGCCTTACACTACCTGATGGTCGGGCAGGTCCTGGGTGCCCAGGGGAGGCGGGCCGACGCGGTAGCGGTCTACGACTCCGTTCGAGCCATCGTCGCGGACTTACTGACCCAGCGTCCCTTGGACGACGGCTTCCACGCCCAGCTCTCGCTCGCCTACATGGGACTGGGCCGCTGCGATGACGCGATCCGCGAAGCGGAGCGGGCGGTGGAGCTGCTGCCCGTCTCCGCTGATGCCCTGACGGGTCCACAGCGGTTGCAAAACCTGGCCGAGGTGGACGCGGGATGCGGCCACGCCGACCAGGCGTTCGATCGCCTGACGTCTCTGCTATCGATTCCGTCATTCGTCACGCGGACTTTGCTCAAGACAGACCCCGCCTATTCCTCCCTGCGCGCAAACCCGCGGTTCGCTCAGCTGATCGCCGGGAACTGACCGCTTCTTCCCACTTGCGCCGGGGTTCCTATTGGGGGGATATAGGGGCCAACGGAGGATCCCCCATGCCGCTCCTATTGTTCGCCGCCGCTTCCTCGATGGCACTTGCGCAGGTTCCGCCTCGATCCACCGCGCCCGCCGGGGCGACCGCAGCCTGGACCATCAACATGAAAGCCCCGATCCGCTGGCAGCAGGTCACACCGGCAGGGGCGCTCCTCGTCTCCACCGATGCGACGCTGGCGGGACTGGACGTCGACCGCGGGGTGATCACCTGGCAGAAGCCCGAGCTCGGCGGACTGCCGTCCGACAGTGTCCGTATGATCGAAGGCTCACTCTTGATGGAAGCAGCGCGCCCGGGCCTGCTCATCGTCTTCGACCCGGTGACCGGTGCGGTCGTCTTCGATTCCCGTACCCTCAACCTGACGCAGGTCGTGACCCGCCGGGCGCTGCCGCAGAGCGGGACGTTTCTCGTCCATGGGCGGCGCGCCTCCGGCCCCGCCATCCTGGCGCTGTACGATCTCACGACCGGCGCGCAGCGCTGGGTGAGCGAATCGCTGTTCCAGCAGAGCGGGCCGAAGAAAGGCGGCTTGGGCGGCCTGATGCAGGGTCTGGTGCGGGCGGCCTCCGAGGCCACCACGCTGCAAGTGCTGCAGGCGGGGTCCGACATGATCGTGGTGAATACGCTGCTCGGCCTGCGCGGGCTCGACGCGCGGACGGGCGCCGTGCGCTGGTCGGCGACGTTGCCGACCGCTCGCGCCGGGAACCCGGCGCGCCACGTGCGGCTCTACCCGTCGCTCGACAAACCCGATCGCATCTACGTGAGTTTCGACGACCGGTTGATGGCCTACGCCACGGCCGACGGCAAGGCGCTGTGGGCCAAGCCCGCGACGATCGACGGGTGGGTGCACGACATCGTGCAGCACCCTGCCGGCATCATCATTCTCCCCGAATCGCCGCCGCCAAGTGAAGCCACGGGCAACGTCCGCATCGTGAACGGCGTGGTGCAGACGGGGCTGAACGTCGCGCGTTACGACGACGGGACGACGATTGCCCCGAAACCGCTGCACATGCGAGGCACCGTGACCGACGCGTTGATCACGGGCGGTGCGGCAGTGCTCGCGGTGGACGCCGAGTCGCGCACGTTCGTGAACGTGCTCGACGTGGCCACCGCTACGGTGCGTCTCAAGAAAGACGTGAAGATCAAGGGCCAGCTCGACTACGCCGAGCTCACCCCGGCGGGCCTGCTCTACATCTCGCGGCCCGACGCGGCGACCAACGCCGAGGTGAACGTCATCGACCTGGCGAGCGGGGAGCCCAAGTTCAAGGACGCGATCGAGAGCGGCAAGCCGCTCGGCTCGGGAGACTACAACGCCGCGCGGTATGCGCTGCATCACGTCACCGAAGGGTCGACGCTGTACGTATTCGCGAGCCACGACCATCGACTGTATGCCGTCGATCGTCAGGCGGGGACGTTCCGCGCGCTCGGCGGCGAGATCAAGCTGCAGGGAGACGAGGACCCGACCGAGATGGAGATCCGGGGCGCGGGGCTCGTCCTCATCTCACCGCAGAA
>DASTHG010000095.1:0-16753 GCA_035718325.1 Gemmatimonadales bacterium
GTGCTGTTCCTCGATCTCGATCGCCTCAAGGCGATCAACGACCGCCACGGCCACCTGGTAGGCAGCCGTGCTATCTGTCGTGTGGCCGACGTGGTGCGGGGATCCTGCCGCTCGATCGACACCGCCGTCCGCTACGGCGGCGATGAGTTCGCCGTCATCCTGCCGGAAACCGACGAATCAGCGGCACACCGGGTAGCGCGGCGCATCTCCGAACGGCTGGCGCAGGACCTGGAGGAGCCGCCCGTAAGCGTGAGCATCGGAGTGGCGGTGTATCCGCGCGATGGCGATACCGCCAAGGCCCTGCTCGCCACCGCGGATCGCAATCTCTATGTCGAGAAGGCGCAACGCATCGGGCTGTCCGTCCCGGCCCGAGACGGCGTAATGTGAGTCACGGCGGGCGGAGGGGCGCGGGGCGACCTTGTGGTACATGCGGAAGGGAACGCGCCGCTCGGATCTGCGGGATATCGTCGCCCCGCTGCTCGCGCTCGCCGCGCTGACCGCCCTCGCCGCCCTCACCATCCCGGGCTGATCGGCCCGCACGGTCGTTGTAGCTATCTCGCGACCAATACACGACTTGTGATGGTTCGGACGGTTTGAAGCAGGTAGCCCAGGCTCAGGAGTAGTGCGCGCGGGACCAGAGTTTCGCAAATTGTCAGGTTCATGACCCTCTCATCGATTGTTCTGCGGCTGGCTACGGCCGCCGCCCTGGCCGGAGTCGCGGCGTGCGGCCCGTCGAACGCCGACCCGGCTCCCGTTCCTGTCGCCGATTCGTCCAAGGGACTGCGCGTCGTGACGGAAACGGTGACCGTGCGCGACAAGGACCTGGATCAGCGCGTCTCGCGCCTGGAGCTCGCCCTGCTGGACCGGGACGCTCAAGTGGAAGATCTGCAGAACCGTCTCGAAGAGACGCGTCGTGAAGTCGTACGGTCGATGGCGAAGGTGCAGACGCTCGCGACTCGTGCCGAAGCGGCGTCCGGGATGGCGGAGGCGGAGATCGCGCTGCAGAGCCTGCGCACGTCGTCCCGCGGCCCCGGCTCAGCGGACGTGGCACGCGTCACCAAGCTGCTGCAGGACGCGAGCAACGAGTTCAACAAACAGAACTACGGCGGCGCGCTCTATCTCGCGAATCAGGCGAAGAGCACGGCGGGTTTCGGCCGCACGCGCGTCTCCGGCGGCGACGCGTCTTCTCTGCGTCCTGGCGAGATTCCGTTCGCCGTGCCATTGCAGTTACAGGCCACGGCCCGCTGCAAGCTGCGGGAGGGCCCCGGCACGACCTTCCGCGTCCTCGCAACGCTCGAAGGTGGCGCGCCGTTCATTGGTCTCTCGCACGTCGACCAGTGGGTGCGCGTGACGACCGACAGCGGTCCGTCGGGTTGGGTGTTCTGGAATCTGGTGCAACGGCGGGCGGACGCGGCCAGCAAATAGGCCGCGGCGGGCGGATCAGCCGACGCGCTCCTGCGGTTTCCCCCGCACGAGCTTGAGACCTGCGCGACGCACCTTGTCGCGGCCCTCGCGCTTCGCTTCATAGAGCGCTTCGTCGGCGGCGCCGATGACCTGATCGGCGGTCTCGCCGTGCAGCGGGAACTCGGACACCCCGATACTCACCGTCATGTGCCGTCCGTGGAACACCTCGGCAGCGATGCGGGTGCGGATCCGCTCGGCGATGTCGAGGGCCTCGCCCATCCCCGTTTCCGGCAGCAGGATGAGGAACTCCTCCCCGCCGTAGCGGGCGACGAAGTCCACTTCGCGCGTCGCCTCGCGCAGCAGCGCGGCGACTTTGGTGAGCACGGTGTCGCCCGCCTGATGCCCGAAGCTGTCGTTGTACTTCTTGAAGTGATCGACGTCCACCATCAGCACGGCGAAGGTGTGTTTCAGCCGCTGTGACCGACGGGTCTCGTCGGTGAGTGTCTCCATGAGGCGGCGCCGATTGTAGAGACCCGTGAGCCCGTCGGTCACCGACAGGCGCTCCAGCTCCTCGTTCTTGCGGCGCAGCGTCTCGTTGGCGGCATCGAGCGCTTCGCGACCCTCGCGCAGCCGCACCACCATCGTGTTGAACATCTTCGTCAGGTAGCCGACCTCTCCACCGGAGTGGACGGGGAGATCGACGTCGAGGTCGCCGGCGGCGACTTTGGCGGCGCCCTTGGTGAGACGGTCGAGCGGCCGCACGATGAGCAGCCCGAGGAAATAGGCGATCAAGCCGATCCCGGCGAGCAACGCCGAGGGGAGCAGCAGCATCAACCGGCGCAGGCGCGTCACCTGGCGGAAGGCCGCGGTCGCCGGCTCTTCGGCCACGACCGACCAGCGCAGTCCCGGCTCGCGATACAGGCTCCCGACGACTCGCTGGCCATCGTAGCTGCGATACGCCACTAACGTGGTGTCCTTCGCGATGAGACCCTGCAGGGCTGGCGCAGGCAAGGGGATCCCCGAGCCGCGGCCGGAAACGATGTTTCCGCTGGTCGCCGAATCGGTCGTGAGGAGAAAGATCCGTCCCGAGTCGGACGGCGAATACTGCCGGAACATCTGGTCGACGGTGCCCAGGGAAATCTTCGCCGTCAGGGCGCCGAGGAAACGTCCGTTCTGGACGTGGATCGGAACCGCGATCACGACCAGGGTCGTGCCGAGGTTGTCGTCGCGGTACGGATCCCCGATCGACGGCTCGTCGTCGAGCACGTCGTTCGTCCAGTGCGGCGGCATCTGCACCTGACGGATCTGGCGAGCGCTCGTGGCGATCACCTTGCCCTGTTGATCCACCACCATCAGCTCGACATATTCGCCGAACCGCTCGCGCACCGAGTTGAGGTAATCGTTGAGCCGGCGCTGCCGGGAGTCAGCGGCTCCGCGACGCTGGGTGGCGTCGATGTTCTCCGTCACCTCGTAGGAGCTGGCGAACACCTTCAGCTCGACGAGGCGTTCCTTGAGCCACAGCCCGACGGCATGGCCACTCTGCTTGCTGGCGCTCGCGACTTCCTGGGCGACCTTGCCGTTCACCGACTGCTTCAGGTGCGAATAGGCGATCCAAGCGGTCGTAATCGAGGGCACCAGGGTCGCCAGCACGGCAAATCCCAATATCCGGCTCCGGATGCTGTCGAGACGCAGCACCCGGGACGGCTTCGAGATCGACTGTTCCAGCTCACTAAACCGCATGGCGCTCCCACGAGACGCTGCAATGATTCACTCTGGACCCATACCCGCAAGTAGGGTGCCGACAACCCGGCGCGGAAGGTCAATTGTACGAACGAGTTGGCGCAGCAGCATATCGGCCACTGGGGAGCAATATGCTGTGAGCCCGATCACAGGGGGAGATCCCTGGGCGGTCACCGGGAATGCCCCTAGATGGCGCATGGCAATGGTCCCCGAGGCTCCTGTGACGCGCGGGAGCAACCAATTCCTGACAGGTTCCATCTAATGCTCAGCTCGCGAAACGCCAGAGTCATTCCGTCACGTTCGAGGTGATCATGTCGACACGCTCCGCCCTCAGCACCCTGCTGCTCCTGGTCGCCGCCCGCGCGATCGCGGCTCAAGACACTCCGGATGAATGGCTGGCGCAATGCCGTCACGGGTGGTCCGATCGCCCCAGGGTCTGCGTGGTTCGCCAAACGGGGTTTCGCCCGTCCGGCGGCACGTTGAGTGTCGACCCGAGTGAGAACGGCGGCGTGGCCATCTACGGATGGGATCGTGATTCGATTGCCGTCGTCGCGAAGATCGAAGCGCAGGCCAGCACCGAAAGCGCGGCGCAGGGGCTCGTGGACGCCGTACGCATCGAGGCTGCGGGACGGCAGATCACCGCCCGCGGACCGGAGAGCGAGCGCCGCGCATCGTGGGCGGTCAGCTTCGACGTCTACGTTCCACGCCACACTGACCTGTCGCTGTCGGCCGAGAACGGACCGCTTTCAGTGGAAGAAGTGACCGGGGCGATGCAGCTCCATGCGATCAACGGGCCGGTGACGCTGCGGGCAGTGGGCGGCGACGTGACGGCCCGCGTGCAGAACGGGCCGCTGTCGGTCGAGCTGTCCGGCGCGCGTTGGGACGGTCCGGGACTCGACGCCGAAGCGCAGAATGGGCCGGTGAGCCTGGGCATTCCCGACGGCTACAACGCGCGCCTCGAGACCGGGACGGTGAATGGCCCGATGAACCTCGCCTTTCCGCTCACGGTCACGATCCAGGGTCGCATGACGAACCGGATCCACACGACCCTGGGCGACGGCGGGTCTCCGGTCCGGGTCGTGACCACCAACGGCCCGTTGACGATTCATCACGCGCGTAGCTGAACAGCCGGTACCCGGTAGACGGTAAGCGGTGAGCGGTGACCCCCGCTCGCCGCTTACCTTTTTGAGGTGTCCGAGCCCGTCGTTCTGCCGCAGGGATTCCGGGGCGAGCTCGCCGCGATGGCGCGCATTGCGGCACCCGTCGTCGTCGTCCAAGTCGGGTGGATGGCGATGGGCGTCGTCGATACGCTCGTGGTGGGGCGCGTCTCGGCGGACGCGATGGCCGCGGTTGCCCTGGGCAATCTGCTCTTTCTCGCCATCGCGATTTTCGGGATGGGCGTGTTGATGGGACTCGATCCCGTCCTGGCCCAGGCGATCGGCGCCGGTGAGCGGGTCGCGGTGGCGCGCAACGCGCAGCGCGGCCTCGTCCTGATCGCCGGACTCACCGTGCTCTCGACCCTCGCGCTTCTGCCGGTGCGCCCGCTGGTCGCCTTGCTCGGGCAGCCGCCGCAGGTCGTCCCGCTCGTCGCCGGGTATGCCTACGTTGCGACCCTCGGGTTCCTTCCTTTCTATATCTCGGTGCTGGCGCGGGTGCTACTCCAGGCGACAGGGAACATCCGTCCCATGGTCTGGGCGATGCTCGCGGCGAACCTGCTGAACCTGGCGCTGAATTGGGTGTTCGTGTTCGGTCACCTGGGAGTGCCGGCGCTGGGGGCCATCGGCTCGAGCTGGGCGACGACCTTGTCACGCTGGGCGCTCGCGGTATTTCTCGTGGCGTTCGCGTGGCGCAGTCTGGGGCAATGGATCCGGCCGTGGCGTCCGGAGGTGCTCGAACTCGGGGCGCTGGGCCGCCTGCTGCGCATCGGCGCTCCAATCGGCATGCAGTACGAGCTCGAGTTGGGGATCTTCAGCCTCGTGGGCGTCCTGATGGGCAGGCTCGGCGCGGGCGCGATGGCGGCGAACCAGGTCGCGCTGAACCTCTCTTCTATCACGTTCATGGTTCCCCTCGGCGTGTCGATCGCGGGGGCGGTCCTGGTGGGCCAGGCGATCGGCCGTGGCGATCCCAGCGAAGCGCGCCGCGCCGCGCTCGCCGCGTTGGCCTGCGGCGTCGGGTTCATGCTCGTCAGCGGACTCACGATGCTCGCCGTCCCGGGCTTGCTCGCCCGCGCGTACACCTCGGACCCGACCGTGCAGGCGATCGCGGCGACGTTGATTCCCCTGGCCGGGATCTTTCAGGTATTCGACGGGACGCAGGTGGTGTCGATCGGGATTCTCCGTGGCACCGGTGACACGCGCACGCCGCTGCTGGTGAACGTCGTCGGCTACTGGCTCATCGGGTTGCCGCTCGCCGCCTACCTGGGACTCGGCACGTCGCTCGGGCCACAGGGGTTCTGGTGGGGACTCGTCGTCGGGCTCACGGTCGTGGCTGTGATTCTCGTGCTGCGCGTGCGGATGAGGCTGCGTGGCAGGCTCGAGCGGCTGATCGTTGAGAGCGTCACGCCGGCGGGTACTTTGGTACCGTGATGCTTACCGCGTACGCCTTTTTCGTGCAACGTACTGTGGCCAAACGCCAAACGTCTCTTCCCCGGAGCTCCCATGTATCTCTCGCGTCGTGAGTTCGTGCAGTACGCCGCCGTCACCGGATTGGCCGCACCGCTGTCGGCCGGAACCCTTGCTGCCGAGCAGGTCAGAGGGACGCCCGCACGACCGATTGGTCCACCGCCGCCCTTCGAGCTGGAAGACATCACCATCCAGCAGCTCCAGGACGGCCTGAAGAGCGGCAAATACACCTCGCGCCGTCTCGTCACCGCCTACCTCACGCGCATCCAGCAGATCGACGGAACTGGCCCGACGCTGCGGTCGGTGATCGAAACCAACCCCGACGCGCTGTCGCTGGCCGATGCCGCGGACGCGGAGCGCAAAGCGGGTAAAATGCGGGGGCCGCTGCACGGGATCCCAGTGCTGATCAAGGACAACATCGCCACCGGCGACAAGATGAAGACGACCGCCGGGTCGCTCGCCCTCGCCGACGCCCCGGCGCCGCGCGATTCCGCCGTCGCTCAGCGGTTGCGCGATGCCGGCGCCATCATCATCGGCAAAACGAATTTGTCGGAATGGGCCAACTTCCGCTCCACCCATTCAGTGAGCGGGTGGAGCGGGCGGGGCGGGCTGGTGAAGAACCCGTATGCGCTGGACCGCAACGCCTGCGGGTCGAGCTCCGGCACGGGCGCCGCGATTGCGGCGAGCCTCGCCGCCGTGGGCGTGGGCTCGGAGACCGACGGCTCTATCGTCTGTCCCTCGGGAGCCAATTCGCTCGTCGGGATCAAGCCGACCCTCGGCCTCGTCTCCCGCGGCGGCATCATCCCGATTTCCCACACCCAGGACACGGCGGGGCCGATGGCACGGACCGTGGCCGACGCGGCGGCGCTGCTCGGCGTGCTCGCCGGAGTGGATCCGAACGACGCCGCCACTGCCGCGGCGGGCGGGCATATCGCGGCCGACTACACGAAGTTCCTCGATCCCGCCGGGCTCAAGGGCGCGCGCATCGGCGTCGCGCGGGCCAAGTTCTTCGGCTATTCCGGCGTCACCGACAAGGTCGTAGAGCAGGCGTTGGAGGTGATGAAGCAGGCGGGAGCGGTGATCGTCGATCCGGCGGACATTCCGCACGCCGGCGAGTACGACGACGCCGAGTTCACGGTGCTGTTGTACGAGTTCAAGGCCGACCTGAATGCGTATCTGGCGGGGCTCGGAGCCCAGGCGACCAACAAGACGCTGGCCGACCTGATCGCCTGGAACGACAAGAATCACGACCAGGAGCTGAAGTACTTCGGACAAGAAATCTTCACGATGGCCCAGGACAAGGGCCCCCTCTCGGACGACGCCTACATCGAAGCGCTGGCCCATTGCCGGCGCCTGGCACGGACCGAGGGGCTCGACGCGGTGTTCGCGAAGGAAAAGCTCGACGCCCTGGTGGCGCCGACGGGGAGCCCCGCCTGGACCACCGATCTCGTCAACGGCGATCACTTCCTCGGCGCGTCGTCGACGCCGGCGGCAGTCTCGGGCTATCCGAGCATCAGCGTTCCAGTGGGCTACGTGCGCGGCCTGCCGGTCGGCATGTCCTTGATCGGGACGGCGTGGAGCGAGCCGACGCTGATCCGGTTGGCATACGCCTACGAGCAGGCGGCGAAGCCCCGGCGTGCGCCGCGCTTCCTCGGGACGGCGGATCTGACCTGACTTGCACGGGACTCGAAACGGGGGCAAGATACCAATCCTGCCGTCGTGTCCGATTCAATCACCTGGAGGGGCTGTGGGCAAACGTATTTGTCTGCTGATGGCCGCGTTGGTGTTCAGCGCGGCCGGGGCGTGGGCGCAGGGAGGCGGAGGCGCGGCCCGTCAGATCACCGGTGTCGTGACGGGGAGCGGCGGGGCCACGATCTCCGGCGTGAACATCACGGTGACCGGCACCGCGTTCGCCGCCGTGTCACACGACGATGGGCGCTACAGCGTCAATGCACCGGCGGGAGCGGCGACGTTGGTGTTTCGCCGCATCGGGTTCAAGCGGAAGGAAGTGCCGGTGACCGCGGATCAGGCGACCGCCGACGTGCAGCTCGAACAGGACATCTTCAATCTCGAAGCGGTCGTCGTCACGGGACAGCAGACCGGCGTCGAGCGCCGCAACGCGGCGATTTCGTCGACCGTGCTCTCCGGTGCCGAAGTCGCCAACGTCCCGGCGCCGGCGCTCGATCGGGCATTGCAGGGCCGGGTCCCCGGCGCCTACATCCAGCAGAACTCGGGCGCCCCGGGCGGCGGCACGCAGGTCCAGATCCGCGGGTCGAACACCGTGGTCGGCTCGGCCGATCCGCTGTACGTGGTGGACGGCGTGATCGTGAGCGATGCGGCGATTTCCACCGGGCTGTTCGCGATCACGGCCAGCGGCAATCCGCAGTCGACGCGCAACGACGGTGAGAAGCAGGATGATCCGGTCAATCGTATCACCGACCTGAATCCCAACGATATCGAGTCGTATCAGATCCTGCGCGGCGCCGCCGCCACGTCGATCTACGGTTCGAAAGGTGTGAACGGCGTCATCATCATCACGACGCGGCGCGGCCAGTCGGGAAAACCGCAGGCCTCGATCACCCAGCGCCTCGGCTTTTCGGAGCTCGAGCGGGGGCCGGGCACACGCTCGTTCACCATCCCCGAGGCGTTGGATCAGTTCGGCGATACCGCCCTGGTCCAGTCCTATGTCGTCAATGGGGCGCTTCCGACCTACGACCACTTGCGCGAGCTGGCCGGCGGCAAGCCGCTCGCCAACGAAACGCAGGTCGATCTCTCGGGCGGATCGTCGGGAACGCGCTACTTCCTGTCGGGCGGGGTGAAGAACGACGGCGGCATCATCAAGAACACCGGCGCGCAGCGCCAGTCGCTCAGGGCCAACGTCGATCAGAGCTTCGCCGACAAGTTCACGCTGTCGCTGTCCTCGGCGTTCAGCCGGACCACGACCCAGCGCGGCTTCACGAACAACGACAACTCGGGGGCGAGCGTCACGTATGCGATCGCCTACATCCCGGGGTTCGTGCCGTTGGAGCCGGTAAATGGAGCGTATCCCAATCCCGGCGGCTTGAGCTACATCGGCGCCAATCCGCTGCAGTCGACGGCATTGGGACACAATGACGAGACCGCGATCCGTTTCGTCGGGGGCCTCAACCTGAAGTGGCAGGCGCTGCAGACCGAACGGCAGAGCTTTTCCGTGGTCGGCGCGGGCGGCGCGGATTTCTTCAACCAGAAGGACGACATTCTCGCGCCGCCGGAGCTGTACTTCGAGGCGGCGCAGGCCACGCCCGGACGCGCCGTGCTCAACAACGCCGACGGACGGAACCTCAACTGGAACCTGAACGGGATTCACACCCTGACCAGCGGCAGCTGGACGGCCACGACCTCCGCCGGCCTGCAGTGGGAAGACCGCTCCATCTCGCGCTCGCGCCTGATCGGCAGCGGGCTGTTGCCCGGACAGGTGAACGTGACGCAGGGCTCGGTGCTGTCGGGATTCGAGGAAAACACGCACGAGCGTACCGTGGCGCTGTACGGCCAGGAGCAGTGGCTCGGCATGGATCAGAAGCTCATGCTGTCCGGCAGCATCCGCGCCGAGCGCTCCAGCGCCAACGGGGACGTGAAGAAGTACTACCTGTTCCCGTCGGTGCAGGGGTCCTATCGGTTCCCCGGTCTGGTGGGCCAGGGAAGCGACGTCAAGCTGCGTCTCGCCTACGGCGAGACGGGCAACCAGCCCCTGTTTGGCCAGAAGTTCACGACGCTGCAAGGCGGCGTCGTGATCGGGGGCAACGTCGGGACCACCGTGGGCGCCACGGCCGGGGATCCGACGATCCGTCCTGAGCTCACCAAGGAGATCGAAGCCGGCGTGGACGCCGCCCTCTGGAACGGCCGTGCCGACCTCGAGTTGACGCTGTACACACGCAAAACGAGCGATCTGCTCGTGCCGGTGACGCCACCGCCGTCGAGCGGATTCTCGCTGGCCTTCGTGAACGGCGGCACGATTCGCAACCAGGGCATCGAGATCGGCCTCGGGATCACACCGTTGCGCACGTCGAGCTCCAACTGGCTGTTCCGGACCACCTTCACGTCGCTGCGCAACAAGGTGCTGGAGCTGAATCTCCCGATCCCGGCCTGCCAGCAGACCAGTGACACGATCCCGTGCGGGTTCCGTCCGGCCAACGCGGGGTATGGGTTGGCCTTCGGCGAGTTCTTCGTGCAGCGCGGCCGGCCGATCACCCAGATCATCGGCACCGATGATCAGGGGAATACGATCTACCTGGGGCAGGTGAACCCCAAGTTCCGCTGGTCGTTCTTTAACGAGTTCACCTACCACCGGGCGTCGCTGTCGTTCCTGTGGGACTGGCAGGACGGGGGTGTGGCGCAGAATCAGACGTTGTCGCTGTATGACTGCAACGTGCTGGCGCCGGATGACGGCCAGCCGTCCGGTCAGGCGCGGGTGGACGCGTGCCTCAATACCGGCGACGCACGCCCGTTCGTGCAGTCGACCTCGTTCCTCAAGCTGCGCAGCGCCGAGATCGCCGTGGATCTGCCGGAGCGGTTCGCCGCCTGGTTCGGCGCCAAGTCGGCGCGCGTGAGTGTCGAGGGGATCAACCTCATCACGATCACCAACTACTTCGGGTACGATCCCGAGGTGTCGAACTACGGCGCGCAATCGATCACGCGCAACATCGATCTGGGACCGTATCCACCGTCACGCCAGTTCTTCTTCTCCATCAAGGCGGGGTTCTGACCATGCGCCCGAGACTCTTCGCCGCTCTGGCCGGCCTGCTCGTGATGGGGGCCTGCAGTTTCGACATTTTGAACACGAATCAGCCGACGCAGGACGATCTCATCAATCACCCCACGCGGGACAAACTGTCGGCAGCCGCGACCGGGATTTTCGCGAGCGCGCGGGGCGGCATTCAGGCCCTGATCTGGCGGCTCGGCTCGATGGGACGAGAAGGCATCAACCTGTCGGGCAACAACCAGCCGGATTTCATCGAGCCCTACTTCGGCCCGGTGCAGTCGGGCGGCAGCTTCGGCGGCACGTTGTGGAACGACCGCTATGCCGCGATTCGCAGCGGCAACATCTACCTGGCCGCCCTGGCGAACGACAACGATCTGTCCGCCGCCGAAAAGTCCGCCTCGAGCGGGTTCGCGAAGACGATGAATGCGCTCGCGTTCCTCTACGTCATCGAGCCCCGCGGTCCGTTGGGGGCCCCGGTGGATGTGGGCCGGGACATCACGGCACCTCCCGCAGCGTTCGTGTCGGAGGACTCGGTCTACGGGTACATCATCGGATTGCTGAACAGCGGGCAGGCGGACCTGGCGGCGGCGAGCGCCGATTTCCCCTTCCCGGTGCCGCCGGGCTTCACCGGATTCGATACGCCGGCGAGCTTCATCGCCTTCAATCGCGCGCTGGCCGCGAAAGCGTATGACCTGCGCGCGACCGCTGGCTGCGGCGGGAACGCGGGGACCTGCTACACCGCCGCCCTCACCGCCCTCGGCGCGTCGTTCATCGATCCGACACCCGCCTCGTTCGGCGGGGGAGTGTTCTTCGACTACTCGACCAGTCCGGGGGATGCGCAGAACGGGCTTTCCGATCCACCCAATGGACTGACGTTCTTCGCGCTGCAAGACAACATCACCGACGCGGATGCCCAGGCAGGCGGGCCGAAGGACCAGCGCGTGCTCGACAAGATCGTGCCCTCGGTAGACACGCAGCGGCTCAGTGCCATCAGCAACATCCCCGGGGAGCTCAAGTTCACGGTGTTCCAGACCGCGGGAGCCGCCGACCCCGGCCACTCCATCGCCATCATCCGGGATGAGGAGCTGGTGCTGTTGCGTGCCGAGGCCGAATGGTTCACCGGTGCGAAGGCGGCGGCGCTCACCGATCTCAATCTGGTGCGGCAGAACTCCGGGTTGCTGCCCGCCTCGACGGTCGGAACCGGGGATCCGGACTCCGCGTTTGTGAAGGCCCTGCTGTACGAACGCCGGTTCTCGCTGTTGTGGGAGCAGGGGACACGCTGGATCGACGCGCGTCGGTTCGGGAGGTTGAGCGACATCCCCAGCGATGTGGCCGGTGGCCATGTGCCGTCGGCGATGCCGGTGCCGAAAACAGAGTGTGATGCCATCGGCGCGTCCATCGGCCCGTGGAGCCAGGACCCGAACATCGTGACCTGCACGCCGCTCTCGCCGTAGGGGTGGTAGGGGACGGTAGAAGACGGTAGGGGACGGTAAGGGACGGTAAGGGACGGTAGGGGAACGGCCGAGGCATTGTTGCCCCGGCCGTTTCGCCTCCAACCCCTACCGTCTCCTACCGTCTCCTACCGTCCCCTATCAGAACGTCAGCTCCACGCCAATCCGTGCGGCCCGTCCCGGCGCGTAGAACCGCGACGCCCCGAAGAACGCATTGAAATAGGCATCGAGCGCCGCCGTCTGCTCGCTGACGTCGTAGAGACCATCGCCGTTGCCGAAGCGCCGCTCGACGAGGCGCAGCGCTGCGCAGTCCACCGGGCCCGATGTCGTCCCCGTCCAGGTGCCGCAGTCGGGACGCAGGTCGATGGTGTTGCCCGCCACCAGCGTCCCGTTCGCCTGCGCCTCGCTCCGGAGACTCGCGAACTCGGGGTTCAACACATTCTGCTGGTAGATCGCGTCCGCCTGCGATCCGTCAGTGAACGCGCCGATAATGTTGCGGATGTTCAGCGCATTCCGCAGGTCGACGTACAGCGATGCCTCCCCTTTCACGGTGAACTCCTTGCGCAGCCGCAGGTCGAGACTCGTGGTCCACGGGAGGCGCGCGTTCGGCTTCGAGCCGAACAGTAAGAAGGCGGGATCGACATCGTCGAACACGGTAACCCCGAGTCCGGAAAAAACTCCCCTCATGTACGGGATTCCGCTTTCGGCGTGCACCATGGTGACTACCGACAAGTCTCGGAGCGCGGGCCCGAGTGTCGCGGGGGTCGTCAACTGGCCGAGTACGCCGATCGATTGCGTTGTGGAACTCTGGCTTCGTTCGAAACCGTACACCAGCCGTCCGCTGACGGCAGATGTCGCGTTCCATTGGACGGCGCCTTCGATCCCCCCGGCACCGATCGAGTCGATCGGCGTCGTCACCGGCAGGTTCAGTGTACGTCCAGGGTTGGCCGGGTCGTCGAACGACTTGATCAGGTCGATGTACAGCGCACGGTGAGTGAGGTACCCGTCGAGATCGAAGGCGAGGTGGCTGCCGACGGCAGAGCGGACGCCGAGCGCCGCCGTCGTCGTACTGACGTAGTTCACGTCACGGCCGAAGGATGTGAAGGTGGAGGTGAAGGCGAAATCGGCATTGGATCCGCCGAACACCTGCGCTGAGCTCGGCGGCTCGACAACGCGGCTGACGTTCAGCAACACCTTCGTCCGAGGTGTAGCCTGAAATGCGGCTCGCAGCTCGGGGGAGACGGCGCTCTTGCCGGACGCCGTCCGGTACACGCGGGCCACAGAGAGGGTATAGGCGGAATCGTTCACGCCGCTCTGGGGATTCCACGCGGGATTCGAGAAGATCCGCCCCGGCACCAGCGGAACTGACCCGCCGGGCGTGAAGTGGTCGAGGCGAGCACCAACGTCGATGGTGAGGCGTGGCCACGTGATCCGATCCGCGGCGAACGCGCCGAGTCGATGCGGATGGGCAATCCACGCATCGAGATCGATCTCGTTGAGCAGGGTCGACTGGTATGCAGCCTGCGTGGCTCGTGAATAGTCGCCGCCAAGCCGCAGGTGGTGGCGGGTAGTGAGATCCCAATCGACCCAGACCCGGCCATCGAACCGATTCTCCGACGCGATCGCCAGGGTGCCGTCGCTCCCCGCCGTCGGCCAACCCGCTACGAGCCCATAGGGATTCAAGCGATACGGCTGCACGTTGCGCAGGCTCGTCTGGTTCAGGAACGGCACGCGCAGCCCGGCGTTGGAGCGGATGTTGCGAATGATCTGGTCGGTGGCCTTGGCGATGCTGTCGCTGCCCAGAAAGGCCAGGCGCGACGAGAAGAAGTAACCGACTCCAGGATCGACCGACGCGGCTTGAGAAGTAGCGGTGAGCAAGCCACTGCTCGCGTCATCGTGACCGAGTGCGAGGACTGCATGGAGCGTCGGGGACACCGTGCCCCGTCGCAGCGGCTGCGTCCAGTTCGCGACAACGAGCCGCGACGCGCTCCGGGCACCGGAGAACAATGCTGTGTCCCCAACGTCAGGACCGGGGAAGAACCGCCGCTGCGCACGGGAGATGAGGTAGGTGAATGCGAGAGTCGAAGCCCCGAGCTTCGCGGTGACTTTTCCCTCGCTACGGGTTTGCACGGTCCAATCGAGCGGGCGTTCGCGCCCGGTAGTTTCGATGAAGTTGGGCACGACGACGCCGCCCACGATCGTGTCGACGCCTCCCCATACGAAAGCCGGTTGGTCCGCCGCTCCCATCCCGCGGTAGGGCGAGTCTTGCCGGTTGACATCACCGGCGACGAACCACGACACGTGTGACCCGATGGGCCCGCCCACCGAGCCGGCGAAGCGGAGCAGGTTGCCATCGGCCGCCCCGACGAGGTGGCCGTCGATCCGCGCTCCACCCGAGGGGATGGTGTATTCCACGGCGCCGCCACCGGCTCGGTCCGCCAGCTCGACGCCGGCCGGTCCGCGCGTCACCGCGATCGCATCCACGCCATCGGTCGCGAGCGTGAGCGCCGGCACCCCGGTCATGAGGTTGCGGATCGGCACGCCGTCCACGTACACCGCTGCAGCGTCGCGGCCTCCGCCACGGAAGCTCAGCCCATCGCCGGCGCCGATGCCGAAGGTCGTCCCGCGGCGGACCACTCCGGGGACGAGGATCAGGGCTTCTCGCGGGTCGTCGATCGGGAGCCGGAGCAGGAGCGACCGGGAGAGAATCGTCTGGGTCGCGGGAACGCCGCTCGTGTCGGTCCGGAATGAGGAGTCGAGCGTCTGTTGGGCGGACGGCGCTTCCTGGAGCATTGCGGCGAGGGTGAGGAGCGTGGCAGCGTTCATGACCAACATTACGACCGGGATCGAGCGTGCAACAAGTCGTCCAACGCTTACAGCGACTCGCCCGCCTGTGGGACTCCGCATTCCATGTCCCCGGGACCCGCCTCGCGTTCGGTCTCGATCCTCTCGTAGGGCTGGTGCCGGGTATCGGTGATGCCGCTGGTGCGCTGGTCTCCGGCTATATCGTGCTCGAGGCAGCACGGCTGGGTGTGCCGGCCGCCACGCTCGCGCGCATGCTCGCGAACATTGGAATCGATGCGCTGATCGGGGCGCTGCCGGTTGCCGGCGACATTTTCGACGTCGCCTGGAAGTCCAATCTCAAGAACGTGGCCCTGATCGAACGCCATGTGACCGATCCGCTCGGCGCTCACCGCGCGAGTCGCGCTTGGATCGTCGCGGTGATCACGGTGCTCGTGTTGGTCGCCGCGCTGGGCATCGCCGCGGGATGGCTCGTACTGCGGGCGCTCTTGCGGCTCGTGTGACGGAGGCTCTCCGCGTTTGACAGCGGCCCGCGGCGCCGGTACGCTCCGGGCCGTCCATTCCTGCCTGGAGGTCGGATGCGAGCGTATGGCGTCGGCGTGTTGGCTCTTGCGGTCGTGGCGTCCCCGGCGGCTTCCCAGACCCGCCTGCCGAAGGATCTGGATACCGAAATCGCCAAGGCGCTGCGTGTGTTTCAGGTCCCGGGGATGGCGATCGCCGTCGTCAAGGACGGCCAGGTGCTGCTGGCGCGCGGGTACGGCGTGCGGCGCATGGGCGACTCGACGCGCGTCGACGCGACCACGCTGTTTCAGATCGCGTCCAACACCAAAGCGTTCACGACCGCGCTGTTGGCACAGCTCGTCGATTCGGGGCGCATCGCCTGGGACGACCCGGTCACGAAGTATCTGCCTTGGTTCCAACTGTCCGATCCCTGGGTGACGCGCGAGTTCACGATCCGCGATCTCCTCACCCATCGCTCCGGTCTGGGTCTCGGGGCCGGCGACCTGCTGTGGTTCCACTCGAATTACGGCTCCGAGGAGATCGTGCGGCGGCTGCGCACCGTCAAACCGGTGACGAGTTTCCGCTCCGCCTACGCCTACGACAACGTGCTCTATCTGGCGGCGGGCCTCGTGATCGAGGCGGTGACGGGCCAGAAGTGGTCCGACGCCGTGCGGCAACGCATTCTGACGCCGCTCGGGATGTCCGGGACAGGGACCGACATCGCGATGATGTCCTCCGCGAACGCCGCGACGCCGCACTCGCTGAGCGCCGGAAAACTCACCATCGTGCCGATCGACACGATCGACGCCATCATTCCGGCGGGCGGGCTGATCTCGAACGTGACCGACCTCGCCAAGTGGATGCTCGTGCGGCTCGATTCCGGCCGGATCGGCGGCGTGGGCGGGTCGACGCTCTTCAGCGTCGCGCAGGCGAAGGAGATGTGGTCTCCCCAAACCATTCTCCCGATCGGCGATGGCGCGCCAGCGCTGCGCGCCCTGCGGCCCAACTTCGCCGCGTACGGGCTCGGCTGGGTGCTGCATGACTATCGCGGTCACAAGATCGTCACGCACGACGGCGGGCTCGCCGGGATGACGTCGCGCACGGTGCTCGTGCCGGATCAACGTCTCGGCATCGTCATGCTCACGAACGCCGAGGAGCCGGTGTACGCACCGCTGGAGTACGAGCTGCTCGATTACTACTTCGGAGCGGCGCGCAGCGACTGGATCACCGCCTACCATGCAGTCATTGCCCAGGCAGAGGCGCAGGCCGATTCGGCGATGCGGGCCGCCACCGCCGCGCGCGACACGACGTCCCAGCCGCCCCTCCCGCTCGCCCGCTACGCCGGCCGTTATACCGACGCGATGTATGGCGATGCGGACGTAGCACTCGAGGGCGACCACCTCGTGCTGCGTTTCGCGCATTCGCCTCCGTTCGTCGGAGACATGGCGCATTGGCAATACGGCACGTTCGTGGCGCACTGGCGCGCCGCGCACATC
>DASTHG010000096.1:0-5705 GCA_035718325.1 Gemmatimonadales bacterium
CAGCTCGGTGTGCGGCAGCTGGGGGGCGATCGCGGGACCGCTCCGGTATTTCGCCGATCGTTTCGGCAATCCGCGCGCCGGCATCGAAGGCACGCAGATTCCCGAGCGGCTGATCCGCCGCTATGCGCGGCGCAGCCCCGCGACGGTCGAGTACATGGAAGGCCGAAAACGCGGGCACCTCGTGGCCGTGCGGACCCTCGAGTACTTCGGTTTCCAGCTGGAACGGGAGTCGGAAGCGCTGCCGAGTCCATTCCCAGAGGATCTGGCGACAGCCGCGCGACAGGCGCTGGTGGACGCTTTCATGAAAGGCCGCACTCCCCACCCCGACCAGCGACAACTGCGGCGCGCGCTCGAGCGCAGCGATGAATACTGGCGCCGGTCGGGGGGTACACTGAGCGACGTCTCCCCCGAACGGCTCGCCGGAAGTATCGCGGAGCAGCTTAACGGGGTCGATAGCTGGGATGCGTTCCTGGGTCGCTCCCTGACGTTGGATCCGGCGGTGCTGATTCCGGAGGAGGTCCGGAGCCGGCTCGACGCCCTGCCGGGATCGGTTCACCTGTACGGGGACCGGGTGCCGCTCGAGTACGAGGTTGAGCGCGGATCGGGTGTCGTGCGTATGGTGCTGAAGGAAGGACAGGCGAGGCGGCTGCGGCCCTCGGATTTGCCGTCCGTCGATCGAAGCTTACGGTTTGCTGTCCTCCGGGGGAGACGTCCGGAGATCGTGGGCAGCTCGCTCGAGGAAATCCGCCGGCAATTGAGCGAATTGCCGCGGACGGAGCGAGCCCGGCTGGTGCGTCGCGGACGACGTCCCCGCCGGCAATGAAACATTTCGCATTTACCGGTGGTAAGGGGTGCCGATGGACGCGCTCATTCGCGCGGTGCTGGAGTCCCTGGGACAGGGTGTTGCCGTATTCGATGCGGAGGGTCGGCTCGTGTACGCGAACCCGACCGCCCGCCGTGTTCTCTCCGACTCGAACGGAAACGGTCCTGACGCCCGCCGCGCCCTGCTGAACAAGCATGGCCACGCGGTTGCGCTGCGTGATGGCGCGACGGCGATTGGCGAGGCCGTTTTTGTGACGGATAACGGTGTCGCCGGCACGCTCGCCGAGCGGGAGCGCGAGGCGATCCTCGATGCCCTCTCCGTGACGGGGGGCAAGCTCGCCGAGGCCGCTCGAAAACTCGGCATCAGTCGCACCACCTTGTGGCGCCGACTGCGTACCTACGGAGACAGCACGCGTCCTGGCGCCACGCAGTAACCGCCTCTAGCTTCCCGGGGCGATGCCCGCCGCAGCTTCGCCCCCTTCGCCCTACATCATCGAGGAGTACGTCCGCTGGTCCGACGTGGACTTCGCGGGCATCATTTTTTACGGCTCCTACGTACGGTTCTTCGAGATCGCCGAGACTGAGATGTTCCGCGCCTGCGGGCTTGCCTACAAGGACGTGTTCGCGCGCTACGGAATCTTTCTCCCTCGCAAGGCTGTCTACAACGAGTTCTTTCACCCGCCGCGCCTCGACGATCGCCTGCGCGTCGCGACCTACGTCGGCAAGGTCGGCAACACCTCGATGACCCTGAACTTCGACGTGCAATGCGCGGGGACGCCGCAGCTTTCAGCGGCGGGATGGATGGTGCTGGTGTGCGTCGATCGCGAAACGCTGAAACCCGAGCCCCTGCCGGCTGGTCTCGTCCAGTCGCTCGCGCCGCATACGCTGAGTGTCGCCGCGGCGCGGGCCCAGCTCGGCGTGCCCATCTGATGCGCCGGGGCGTCGCTGCGATCGCTGCTGCTGCGGCGTTGTGCAGCTGTGGGCGCCCGCCCGATACTCAGACGGGGAGCGGCGTCGCTCACGTACACGTCTCGATCACCGGCGGCGGCGACACCCTCGGATTCCGCATCCCGGTGCGGGCGCGCCGCTGCGCCGACGATCGCGGTGTCGTGCTCGACGGGGCGCTGCACGGCAACGGCCTGCTGATCTGGCTGCGGGATGGGGTCGGTCCCCCCGATGGCGGCAACTATCCGCTGCTCTCCCGCGGCGACTCAGCCGCGCCGCGCGGTGCGATCGCCTCGATCCGCTACATCCTCGGCACCGTCGCGCACGGGCTGATCGTCGACTCCGGTTCGGCCAACCTGACGCGCGAGCAGCCACCGTATGCCGTCCACCTGAAGGGCAACGGGGCGGAGGTCGCGATTCCCGGTCGCCGCTCGGTGGAGCTGACCGTCGACAACGCTCCGCTCGAGCGCGATACCGTGAACTGCGTGGTGCAGCTGTGACCCTGCGCATCGGCATTGTCGGCACCGGATTCGCGAAGCGCGTTCAGCTGCCGGGATTGCGGCTCGTTCCCGAGGTGGAGGTCACGGCGATTTCCAGCGGCCAGCGTGCCAACGCCGACGCCGTGGCGCGGGAATTCGGGATCCCGCACGTCTTCGACGATGGGGTCGACCTGGCCCGTTCTGGTCGTGCCGACCTCGTCCTCGTTTCGTCCACGCCGGCGAGTCACGCACGCTATGCGGTCGCCGCTCTGGAGGCGGGATGTCACCTGTTGTGTGAGAAGCCGCTGGCGCTCGACGCTGCCGAGGCGTGGCAGATCGTCGCCGCGGCGGAGCGGCGCCCCCGCCAGGTTGCCTGGGTCGATCACGAGCTGCGCTACGAGCCGAATCGGCGCCGCATCCGCGATCTAGTGCGCGAGGGGGCGATCGGCGACGTGCGCCACATCGAAATCGCGTTGAAGCCGTACATCCGCGGCGACGGACGCCCGCAGGCGCCCAACGCCGCGTGGACGTGGTGGTTCGACGCGGCGCAGGGCGGGGGGATCCTCGGCGCCGTCGGGTCACATCTCATCGACCTCTGTCGATTCTGGACCGGGCGTGAAGTCGTGCAGGTGGCGGGACGCGCTCAGACGTTCGTGCGCGAGCGCGTCGACGCCGCCGGCACCACGCGCCCCGCGACGGCGGACGAGTTCGCCAGCGCTGTGCTCACGCTCGCCGGCGGGGTCATCGTCACCCTCACGCTGTCGATTGTCGCCCAGCACGGCCCCGGGCATATCGCCCAGATTTCGGGGACCGAAGGCAGCCTCGTCCTGAGCGGCGAAACCCGGCTCGAAATCGGCAAGCCGGGAGGGCCGCTCGAGGATATCAGCGTACCCGACGACCTGTCGGGAAAGACCGCCGTCAACAACATGTGGGCGCGGTCGTTCGTCCGCCTGATGCGCGATCTGGCCGCCACGATCGGCGGTGGGCCAACCGAGGGAGAGCCCGCAACGATCCGCGACGGCTGGCGGATTCAGCGCGTGCTCGATGCGATCCGCACCGGGGGCTGCACGCCGTTAGATTGACGGTGTGGAACAGACGTATTTCCGCAAAGGGTTCGGCCTCAAGGACGAAATCGAGGGCGCTCTCACCGCCGACTATCACAGTCGCGTGGTGGAAGCGATCCGCGACCAGGGCTTCCAGCTGACCGTCGGCGACCTGACGATCCGCCTGGCCCGCGAGTTCGGGTTCTGCTACGGCGTCGACCGCGCGGTCGAATACGCCTACGAAGCGCGGACCAAGTTCCCGGATCGCCGCACCCTCCTCGTCGGCGAAATCATTCACAACCCTCACGTGAACTCCAAGCTGCGCGCCATGGGCGTGGAGTTTCTGTTTCGGGGGCCGAACGGCGCGTTCGATTTCAGCAGCGTCACATCGAATGACGTCGTCATCCTGCCGGCGTTCGGCGTGACCGTGCAGGACTTCGACCGGTTGCGGCAGATCGGCTGCGTGCTGGTCGACACGACCTGCGGATCGGTGCTCAACGTCTGGAAACGGGTTGAGTCCTACGCGCGTGACGGCTACACCGCCGTGATCCACGGCAAGTTCTTTCACGAGGAAACCAAGGCGACCGCGAGTCAGGTGACGAAGTTTCCGCTCGGCAAATACATCATCGTGCGCCACATGGACGAGGCGAAGCTGGTGTGCGCCTACATCGAAGGGGGCGGCGGCGTCAGCCGCGAATCGCTGCTGCAGACCTTCGCCCATGCCTGCTCGCCCGGGTTCGATCCCGACACCGATCTCGTGAAGGTGGGCGTCGCCAATCAGACGACGATGTTGTCGAACGAGTCGCTCGCCATCGCACAGCAGCTCGGCGCGAGCATGGCCCGGCGCTGGGGCGACGCGGCGTTGCCGGACCACTTCCGCACCTTCGACACGATCTGCTCGGCGACCCAGGACCGCCAGGACGCGGTGCTCAAGCTGATCGCCGAGCCGCTCGATGTGATGGTGGTGATCGGCGGATACAACTCGAGTAACACGACCCATCTCGCCGCGATCTGCGCGAGCGCCGTCCCGACGTACCATATCGAAGACGCGCAGTGCATCGATCCCGAGAGCGGCGCCATTCGCTTCCTCCCGGTCGGCAAGCGGGAAGAGGAGCGGCGCGACCACTGGCTGCCGGCCGGCCGCGTCGCGCTGGGCATCACCGCGGGCGCATCCACGCCCAACAACAAGATTGGTGAGACGGTCGAGCGCATTGCGGCGACGCGCGGCACCACCATCGAGGCTGCGCTGGCGGGCTCGTGAGCGCGGCCCGGTTTCACCCCGTCGTGGACGGCTGGTTCGAGGGTCGCTTCCGCCAGCCGACGGAGCCGCAGCAGCTGGCGTGGCCGCTGATTCAGGCCGGCCAGGACGTCTTGATCGCCGCCCCCACGGGCTCGGGAAAGACCTTCGCCGCCTTCCTCGCCGCGATCGACGATCTCGTGCGCCAGGGACTGGATGGCACGCTGTCCGACGGCATCCAGGTCGTCTACGTCTCACCCCTCAAGGCCCTCTCCAACGACGTCCAGAAGAATCTGTCGGAGCCGCTCGCCGAAATCCGGCGTGCCCTCGCGGACGGGAATCAGGCCGACGTCGACGTGCGGGTGTTGTTGCGTACCGGCGATACCGCGCCTGCCGACCGCCAGGCGATGCTGAAGCGGCCGCCGCATATCCTCGTGACCACCCCCGAATCGCTCTACCTCGTGCTCACCTCGGAGCGGGCGCGGGAAATGCTGCGGTCGGTGCGGACCGTGATCGTAGACGAAATCCACGCGGTGGCGCGCGACAAGCGGGGCAGCCACCTCGCCCTCTCGCTCGAGCGGCTGGCGGCGCTGACGGGACGCCCGCTGCAGCGTATCGGACTGTCGGCGACGCAGAAGCCGATCGAGGACATCGCACGCTTCCTCGTCGGCGCCGAGCGGCCCGTCCCCGCCATCGTCGACGTGGGCCACGCGCGCGAGATCGACTTGGCGATCGAGATCCCCTCTTCGCCCCTCGAGGCGGTGATGTCGGCCGAGGTATGGGAGGAGGTCGATGACCGCATCACCGCGCTCATCAACGAGCACAAGACGACCCTGGTCTTCGTCAACACGCGGCGGCTGTGCGAGCGACTCACGATGCAGCTCTCCGAGCGCCTCGGCGCCGATCTCATCACCTCGCATCACGGCAGCCTGTCGCGTGAAAAGCGGCTCGAGGCGGAAACCCGCCTCAAGAACGGCCAGCTCAAGGCCCTGGTCGCGACGGCGTCGCTCGAGCTGGGGATCGACATCGGCACGGTGGACCTCGTCATTCAAATCGGGACGCCGCGCGCGATTGCGACGCTGCTGCAGCGAGTCGGTCGCTCGGGCCACCGGCTCAGCGCGGTGCCCAAAGGGCGTATCTTCCCGCTGTCGCGCGACGAGTTGATCGAGTGTACCGCAC
>DASTHG010000097.1:0-8363 GCA_035718325.1 Gemmatimonadales bacterium
CGAGTCGCTCGCGGCGCTCGAGGCCGATCACGGGTTCCTGCTGGAGGGGGGCGTGTTCACGCAAGACCTGATCGACACGTGGCTCGCCTACAAGCGGGCGAAGGAAATCGATGCCGTCGCCTTGCGGCCGCATCCGTACGAGTTCTTCCTCTATTACGACTGTTAACGGCCGCTGGTAGGAGTCGGTAGGGACGGTAGGGGAAAAGGCCTTCACCCCTGCCATCCCCTACCGTCTCCTGCCGTCTCCTCCGTCATGACCGCCAAACCCACCCCCTCGACTAAACGCGACATCCTCGCCCTCGCGAAGGACCAGGGCGTCGCCTTTCTCCGGCTCCAATTCACCGACATCCTCGGGATCAACAAGAACGTCGAAGTTCCCGCCAGCCAGTTCGAGAAGGCGCTGGACGGGGACATCATGTTCGACGGCAGCTCGATCGAGGGGTTCGTGCGCATCGAGGAATCGGACATGGTGTTGAGGCCCGACCTCGACACCTTCCGCGTGCTGCCCTATGAGGACGAGGGCGGCAAAGTCGCCCGTGTCATCTGCGACATCTACAATCCCGACGGCTCGGCGTTCGCCGGCTGCACGCGCGCCGCATTGCAGCGCCAGATCGCCCGGGCGCGGAAACTGGGATACGAGCTGATGGCCGGGGTGGAAGCGGAGTTCTTCATTTTCCAGCTCGACGCCCGGGGCCGAGCGACGGTGGAGACGCACGACGAGGGCGGGTACTTCGACCTCACGCCGGTGGATCGCGCCGAAGAGATCCGCCGCCTGATCATCCGGGACCTCGTCTCGATGGGCTTCGAGGTCGAGGCGGGGCACCACGAAGTGGCCCCCGGGCAGCACGAGATCGATTTCCGTTATGCCGCGGCGCTCGAAACGGCGGACAACCTGGCGACGTTCCGCTTCGTGGTCCGCGACGTCGCTTTCCGCCACGGCTTCCTCGCGACCTTCATGCCGAAGCCGATCTTCGGACAGAACGGCTCCGGGATGCACACACACCAGTCGCTGTTCGCCGACGGCAAGAACGCGTTCCACGATCCTCAGGGAAAGTGGGAACTGTCAGGGGTCGCGCTGTCGTACATCGCGGGACTGCTGGAGCACGCCCGCGGTTTCTGCGCCGTCACCAACCCCCTCGTCAACAGCTACAAGCGCCTCGTGCCGGGGTACGAGGCGCCGGTGAATGTCGCGTGGTCGATGCGCAACCGCTCGCCGTTGGTGCGGATCCCCGACAAGCGCGGCACCGGGACGCGCTGCGAGCTGCGCATGCCCGACCCGTCCGCGAATCCCTACCTGGCGCTGGCGGTCCAGCTGGCGGCTGGGCTCGACGGCCTCGAGCGCAAGCTCGTCCCGACCGATCCGGTGGACAAGAACATTTTCGAGATGAGTTTCCGCGAGCGGCGCCGCTACCGCATCGATGAATTGCCGCGGGATCTGCACGAAGCGCTGGAATGTCTGGAGAAGTCGCCGGTGATCCGGGAGGCCCTCGGCACGCACATCTACGAGCGGTTCGTCGAGGCGAAGGAAGGGGAGTGGAACGAATACATCGGGCAGGTGAGTGAGTGGGAGAGGAGAAGATATCTCGGACAGTATTGAACGGCTTCGAGAGTAATCGTCGAGAGAAGCCGTCGAGGTACCTCGTCGAGATAAACCGTTCAAACCTGCGGAGGCGGGTGGGTGTGAAGCCGGGTGATTAGCTTGATTACAAGCGTCGCTCGATTCTCCAACGTCTGTGCGAGCGCCCGTTGTCTTGGCTCGACAGCCTTTGCGACCCGAAGTTGGGTTCGTACTTCCTGTGCCGACGCCCGAGCATACATGAGAAACTGCCGAAACTCCGCGATCGTGCCTCGGCCGCAGGCTTCAGCGATGTTCGATGATACTGAGCAGGCCGCGCGTACCAGCTGGTCTGCACGCTCGAAGGCTCCAGGGCCCCGAAATTATCTCGCCAGGGAGACGACCTCGATCGAGATCGTTTCGGCAACCTGATAAGCGAGCAATCGGTCCGGGTTGGCCCGTAGCATGGACCAGGATACTGCCAGCCGCCTTGTGAGGCGTCATCGTTTTTACGCCTGCACTCGACGTTTTCTCTCGACGAGTTCTCTCTTGACGGTGTTGAGTTGTGGGTTCTTCCCGGAGAAAGGCGATACCGACGGCGACCAGCAGCAAGCCCGGTGGTTGACCAGCGCTCGCCTCGTTATCGATACGGATCCGCGTCTCACGATCATTCGGCTGAACGCTACTCCGCTCGACTCGGCGCACGGGGGACACCACCTCATCCTCGCCCGCTACGACTTCAATCCCGATCATACCATCCTGGGCGACGAGTATTCTCTCAACATCGCACTCGACTTGGGGGACATCCGCACGGTCAAGCGCGGGACGCCGTATCCGCTAGGCCCGCCGGGCCGCATTGCGGCCTATGCCACGGTGAGCTGTCTCTGTAGCCCGCTGCGCCCCGACTCGGTACGGGGGACTTTCGGCATTGTGCAACGCGGGATGACCCAGATCATCGGGCGGATCGACGCCTGGCTATTCTTCACGGAATGGAACGATTCGACCAAACACGCGACGTACCGCCTACGCCAGCGGCTCGACGCGCTGCGCTGAGCCTCGGGCTGGCGCTGGCCGCCGCGCTCCCGGCACGGACCCTGGCGGCGCAAGTGGGGACCCGCGCCGATCCGCGAATCGACACGGTGATCGTCGTGTCCCACAACGTGTTCGACCCTCCGGACGGCACGCCGCGTCTCGTCGCGAAGCTGGGGAACGCGCTGCACGTCACTACACACCCCGCGGTGATTCGGCGGCTGCTGCTGGTGGGCGCCGGGTCCCCGCTCGATTCCGCGCGACTCGTCGAGAGCGAGCGCGCGCTGCGCGAGCTCGGCGTGTTTCGCTCGGTACGGCTCGACACGCTGCGCGTCCATGACCGCCTGGCGCTGCGCGTCGAGACGGCGGATGGCTGGAGCACCTCGCCGCAGCTGAACTTCGCGTCGTCCGCCGGATCCACCACGTGGAGCGCCGCGATGGTGGAACGCAACTTTCTCGGACTGGCGACGCTGGTGAGTGTGTCCTACGGCGCCACTCCCGACCGGCACTCGCTCGACCTGCAGTTCGCGAGCCCCGGCTTCGTGTTTCGCCACGCGCCGCTCGTCGCCCTCTACAGTCATCTTTCCGATGGCGACGCCGGCCAGTGGGGGTATGGCCTGCCGTTCTATCGCACCGACGCCCGCTGGGCGCTCTTCACCACCGGCGAGGCGGCGAACCAGCGTGCCCTCGATTTCCGGGATGGCGTCGTCGCGGATAGCGCCGTGCGACACGCGCTCGTCTTCGGCCTCACGGGTGGTGTCGCGCTGCGCGCCACGTCCCGCGACTACATCCGTCTGTGGGCGGGCGCCGTGTGGCGACGCGAGGACTACGTTCCCAAGACCACACCGGCGACACCCGCACCGTACTCCGCGTTCGGTACGGTCGGTGTCGGGATCGACGCGGCCCGTGTTCGCTTCGGTGTGTACCGGCATCTGAACGGATTCGCGCAACAAGAAGACGTCGATCTCTCGTCCACGTTGTCCCTAGGCGTCTGGGCAGCGCCTCAGGCGTGGGGATATCCCGGCAGTCGCGCAGGCATCGGACCAGCGGTCAGCGGCCAGATGGCGGCGCGCTGGAGCACGGGGCTTGCTCTTGCGCGAGCCGACGCCCACGGCGTCTATAGTTCGGGCGGCCTCGATTCGGGCCAGACGCACGCGAGCCTCGACGTGGCGAGTCTCGCCTGGCCACGGCAGGCGCTGCTGCTGCATGTGGAGGGCGGGGCGATGCAAGGGCAGCGGCCGGGGACGACCTTCGACCCCTGGGTGACGCTGAACGGGCCGCGCGGGTTCGGCGCCCACGCCTTCACCGGCACGCGACTGCTGTATGCGATGCTCGAGGACCGCATCCTCGTGGCGGACCAACTCTGGGGCGTCGTGGGACTCGGGCTGGCGCCGTATCTGGAATACGGCGGTGCGTGGTACGGCGGGCAGGAACGGGCACGGCTGGGCGGTGACGCCGGCCTCGCACTGCGGATCGGCTCGCCGCGCTCGGTGCGGGGTGACGTGGGAGAGTTCGCTGTTTCCTATCGCTATCGCCGCTTCGCGGGCGAAGGCCCGTGGGCGTTGACGGTCCGCAAGAGCTTCGCCCTCAAGTAAGCCCTTCGATCAGATCTGCCGCGCGCGCCAGGAGCGCGCGATCGGCCTCAGGCAGCTGCTCGAGACGCCGCGCCAATGTCGCCACCCGGCGGGCACGACCCTGGTGCAGCACGCGCCGCCCGTGGGCGGTGGGGTACACGCGCGAAGCGCGGCCGTCCTCGGGGTCGGGGGTGCGGGTGGCGAGGCCGTCGCGCTCGAGGCCAGAGACGAGGCGGCTCATCGTCGGCAGCCGCACGTGTTCGGCTCGCGCCAGGGCGCCGATCGAGCGCGGGCCGCCGAATACCAGTACCGACAACGCCGACAGCTTGGCAGGCCCCACCCCCAACGCCTGATCCTCGCGCCGCAACGTACGCAGCAGGTGGATCGCCGCGGAGTGGAGCCGGTCGGCCACCGCCGTGGGAGGGGGCGCCGGGGGACTTGCGCGCTCGGCCATGGGTGGACAATTTAGTTAGCAATGCTAACTAAATCCAGTGAGGGTCGTATGTCGCCGCTCGAGTCACTGTCGCTGGGTCGCATCGGCCAGATCGCGGTCAACGCCCACGATCTGCCGCGCGCCGTCCGCTTCTACCGGGACACGCTGGGGATGCGGCTGCTGTTCGAGGTGCCGCAGATGGCGTTCTTCGATTGCGCCGGGATCCGCTTGATGCTGGGGCTGCCGTCCGCACCGGCGTTCGACCATCCCGCATCGATCCTCTACTACCGGGTGGACGACATCCAGGCGGCGCACCGCACACTGGTGCAGCGGGGAGTGACGTTCCACGAGCCACCCCACGTGGCGGCTCGGCTCCCCGATCACGAGCTGTGGCTCGCGTTCTTCCGGGATACCGAAAAAAACGTGCTCGCCCTGATGAGCGAAGTGCGTCCCTAGGGCGCGCGGTGCTGCACGCTCTCGGCGGTCACCTCTTTGGGAAGCGGCGGCTGCTGGTCGGGAAGGTGCGCCATCGTCTCCTGTCGCACGGAGCCGTCGGGTTGCAGCGTGACACGCGTGCGGCGGAAGGAGCCTCCTTCACGCCACTCGAACGTCACGCCGCCCGAATCGGCGGTGCCGGCGAAACGCCACGTCCCACCGGCGTCGAACAGGTACAGCACGAGGTGCCCGGCGTCGTCGCGCCCGATCACGGTGGTGGTGATGATCGGGGCCGCACCGGGCTGATCGGGGTGTGCCTCACCCGAGCCGACGAGCCAGTTGCCGCGTCGCACCGTCTCGGTGTGATAGTGATACGGGCCGTACGTCGACGTCGCCTCACCGTCCCAGCGGCCGACGAGGAACAGCACCGGGGTCAGGGGATCGGGTTGCTGCGCGGCGGCGCTTCCGGTGGCCGCCACGAGCAGGGTGAACAGGATTGCCATCGCGGGCATGCGCATGCGCCGCCTCCTTTTCCAGCGAGGTTACGCTCTAGCGGGGTGATGGCAAGGGGCGCAAGGTTCCCGTAAGGTCGGCCCAGCGTATTTTTCAATTCTATGCGCACCCACATTCTGATGCTCTCGACAGTTCTGTTGACCGGTGCAGCCACCGGTCTGCAGTCGCAAGCGTATCACGTCACGCATACCTACACGCTGGGAGGCGACGGCGGGTGGGATTACCTCTCGCTCGACACGGTGGGGCACCGTTTGTTCGTCGCCCGCCAGGACCGCGTCATGGTCCTCGATCCGGCGACCGGCAAGGTGTTGGCCGAGATCCCGGGGCTGAACCGGGCGCACGGGATCGCGTTCGATTATGCCGATGGCAAAGGCTTCGCGACGTCGGGCGGCGACAGCTCGGTCGTGATCTTCGATCTGAAGACGCTGCAGGTGACGGGACGCACCATTGCGGCGCCGGACGCCGACGCGGTGCTGTTCGACCCGGCGACCAAACGGATCTTCACCTTCAACGGCGACTCCCGGTCTTCGTCGGTCATCGATGCCGCGTCGGGCAAGAAGATCGGGACGATCGACCTGGGTGGTGGCCCCGAATTCGGAGTGTCGGCGGGGGACGGGAAGGTGTACGTCAACCTGGAAGACTCGAGCGCCATCGACGAGATCGATGCCGCCGCGATGAAGGTGCTGCGGCGCTGGCCGCTGGCGCCCTGCCAGTCGCCCAGCGGGCTCGCCATCGATCGCGAGCATCACCGCCTGTTCAGCGGATGCCACAATCAGGTCATGGCGATTTCCGACGCGCAGGCGGGGAAAGTCGTCGCGTCGGTCCCGATCGGGCAGGGGGTGGACGCCAACCGCTTCGATCCGGGGACGCAACTCGCGTTCGCGTCTACGGGCGACGGCAACATCACGGTGGTGCACGAAGATGGGCCCGACAAATACAGCGTCGTCGCCAACGTGGCGACGAAGCGGGGCGCGCGCACGATGGAGGTCGATCTCGCGTCGCACGTCGTGTACACGGTCTCGGCGGATTTCGGGCCGCCGCCCGCTCCGACGGCGGACCGCCCGCGTCCGCGGCCACCGATCCTGCCCGGGACGTTCGCGCTATTGGTGTTGGAGCGGTAAGAGCGAGGCGTCAACTTCGGTCGTGAGGGCCGGTGTGGACCACCGGCCTTCTGCTTTTTCCGAGGCGAGTTGCAGATGCATGGCGGCGTAAGCCCTCCACGGACGCCACCGCTCGGCTCGAGTCCGGAGTTCGGCGTGGCTCGCAACGCCGACGGCGCGCCGCAAGGCAGGGTCCGCCGCCGGAAACGCATCCGGCCAGTACAGCGCGCGCATCACGATCGTGGTCGCGTACCGCTCGCTGATCCCATCGAGCGACAACAGCGCGCGCCGCGCGGCGACGGGATCGCTTCCGGGCACCAGGGTGAGCGTCCCGTCGACCAGTGCGCGCGCCACGGCGGCGAGCGCCGCGGCCCGGCGCGACGGCAGCCCCAGCGCCGCGAGCCGTTTTGCCCCGGCGTCCGCGATGCGCTCAGCCGTCGGAGCGATGCGCGACAGCGCGGCGAAGCCGCTGTCCGTTGCCATGCCGAAGGCGCGCACGATGCGCCGCGCCGATTCCCGCTGCTCCGTCCCCAGCCGTCCCAACCCGAGCAGTAGAGTACTCAGCACCGCATCGAATCCGTCGATGGCGCCGGGCGTGCGCAGCCCTGGCGTGGCGCGAACCAGCGCGCCCAGTCCCCCTTCGCTGAGGTGCGCGTCGATCACGGAGGGTTCAGCGTCGAGGTCGAACAGGTGCCGCAGCCGTACGAGCAATGGCATCAAGACTCGCAACAGGGAAGGCGAGACGTCGACGCGCAGGTGCGCCTGCTCGGGGGCCGGGCACACGAAGACCACGCCGGTGGAGCCGTCGAGCCTGATGGTGCGTCCATAGCCGCCGTCCTGGACCACCTCGACGCCGGGCAACGCGCTGCGCGCCAAGAAGGCGAGCAGTGGATTCCAGGCGAGCGGCGCGCGATAGGCGAGCGTCAACCGTACCAGGTCGGTCTCGGGCGGGGGGCGCACGGGCCGCGGTCGCAAGGCGCTCGGGCTGAGCCGGTAGTGCTGCCGGAAGGCGGCGTTGAAGCGGCGCAGGCTCTGGAATCCGCTCGCGAACGCGATGCGCGTCACCGGGAGATCGGTGTCGGCGAGGAGACGCTTGGCGAGCAGCAAGCGATGCGTTTGAGCGAGCGCGATCGGTGAGACGCCGATCTCGCGCTCCAAGGCGCGGCGCACGTGGCGCTCGCTCACCCCCAGCTCGCGCGCCAGATCTGCGAGGCTGTGGCCGTTCAGGGCCCCCGCAGCAATGCGCAGGGCGGCGGCCTGCGCCAGGCGCGGGACGGCGTCCATCACCGCTCGACCGGGCGCGAGCTCGGGGCGGCACCGCAGGCAGGGCCGATACCCCGCGTGCTCGGCCGCCGCGGCGGATTCGAAGAACCGGCGCCGCGTCGGGATCGCAGACCGTGAGGGACACACCGGCCGGCAATAGATGCCGGTAGTCGTGATCCCCACGAAGAAGATCCCGTCGAAGCGCGCATCGCGCGCGCGCAGGGCGCGCTGGCAGATGTCGGCTGTGAGTCGCATTCCCTGCGAGATGGTACCCCACCGACGCGCCCCCACTCGCCGGATTCGGACGCCGAATTCGACTCCGGATTTCCGGTCCGCATTCGGCGAGCACGGCCTGCCTCGTTGACCCATGATCGACACTACCCTAACACCGCGGAGGCCGTCACATGCGTGCTGTCTCGTTGGTAATCCTGATCGCGGCTGTTGCCGGATGCGCGACCGAC
>DASTHG010000098.1:0-3205 GCA_035718325.1 Gemmatimonadales bacterium
CGACCGCCGCGACCCGGTCAAGGGCGCAGGCAACGGTCGACGGCAGCTCGATCTGGGCGGGAAGCCCTTCCGGATTTACAAGTTCCGGACCATGCACGTGCAGCCCAAGACGGAGCAGGTCTGGGCGCGTCCCAACGACCCCCGGGTGACGTCGGTGGGGCGCGTGCTACGGAAGTATCGCCTGGACGAGCTGCCCCAGCTGTTCAATGTGCTGTTGGGCGACATGAACATCGTCGGCCCGCGGCCCGAGCAACCGAGCATCGTCACCAACTTGCAGCAGCAGATCACGGACTACCCGTTGCGCCACAAGGTGCGGCCGGGCATCACGGGGTGGGCGCAGATCAACCACCACTACGATGCCTCGATCGAAGACGTCAAGCGCAAGGTGAGTCTGGATCTCGAGTACATCGGCAAGCAGTCGTTCACCGAGGACCTGAAGATCATGTTGCGGACCGTCCCGGTGGTCGTCCTGCGCAAAGGCGGCTGGTAAGCGGCTTTGACGGGCTGACCCAGCGGCCGTGGAGGGGCGCTTCGGCGCCCCTCGACATTTCACCCTGAGAAAACCACCATCATGACACTCGACGCAACGCTGCCGCTCACGCAGGACCGGATGGACCCGTTGGGGGGAGTCGCTCCGCGCATGACACCACCGCGCCCGGTGACCGTCGTTGCCGTCACCCAGGATGACCCGTTCTTCACCGGCCGCTTCTTCGAGTCATTCCTCGCCGCGGCGAGCGGTAGCCGGGTGCGCCTGCTCGAGATCGTCCTGCTGCGCAATTTCAACGAGTCGCGTTTGGCGCTGCTGAAGCGGTTCCAGCGCCTCTATGGCACCGCCGATCTCACTCGGCTGTTGGCGCGGTACGGGATGGCCCGCTTGAGCGATTGGGCCGGCCGGGCCCGCAGCGTCCCTGCCCTGGCCGCCAAAGCCGGAGTGCCGGTACGCCCCCTCGCTTCGATCAACGACGAGGCGTACCTGCGCACCCTCGGAGAACGCAACGTGGACGTGCTGCTCTCGGTCTCGGCTCCCGAGATCTTCCGCGCCGGGGCCCTGCGCGCCACCCCCCATGCGATTAACATCCACAACGGGAAGCTGCCGTTCTACCGTGGGATGATGCCGACGTTCTGGGCATTGCTGCACGATGAGCCGGAGGTGACGATCACGGTGCACACAATGGTCGAGAAGCTCGACGCCGGGATGGTCCTCGCCGAGTACGGCGTCCCCATCACTCCGGCAGACTCGCAGTTCGACCTCTCTGCCCGGGCGAAGCAGGTCGCCGGACGCGAGGTTGCCCAGCTGCTCGCGCGGCTGGATACCGCCCAGTGGCCCACCGCCACCGCGGTCGACATGTCGCAGAAGCGCTATTTCAAGTTCCCCACCCCTGCCGACGTCGCGCAGCTGCGGGCGAAGGGGAAACGCATGCTATGAGTGGTCCCGTCTTCCTCGCTTCGTTCGATGTCGAGGAGTGGTTCCACGCCGAAAACCTCAAGGCCGCGCTTCCCACCACCGATTGGACCCGCCTCGAATCCCGCGTCGAGGCCAACACTCACGAGCTGCTCGATGCGCTGGCGGGCGCCGGCGCGAAAGCGACCTGCTTCGTGCTGGGATGGGTGGCGCGCCGCTATCCGGCGTTGGTACGCCGCATGGTCGCCGAGGGGCACGAGATCGCGAGCCACTCCGACACGCATCAGCGCCTCTACAGCCTGTCGCGCCCCGCGCTGACCGAAGACCTCACCCGCGCCCGCGATACCCTGGAGCAGCTCTCTGGGACGCGCGTGTGGGGCATCCGCGCCCCGATGTTCTCCATCTCGGACGCCGTGCTCGACTACCTCGCCGAGGCTGGGTACTGGTACGACTCGAGCTTTTACGACTTCAAGGCGCACGATCGCTACGGCCAACTCACCACCGCGATCGATCCCGAGCAACCGGTCGTGCAGGTGCGCCCTGGGCTGCTCGAGCTGCCGATGTCGAGAGTGGCGATCGGGCCCGCGCAGCTGCCCTGGTCGGGGGGCGGCTACTTCCGCCTCATTCCACCGCGGCTGTACCGCTGGGGCGTACGGCGCCGCCTCGCCCAACGGTCATGGTTCATGTTCTATTTCCACCCCTGGGAGCTGGACACCGGCGAGACACCTCCGCCGAACCTTGCCAGGACCTTACGGTTTCGTGCGTACGTAGGTCGCAGCCGGATGCGACGCGATCTCCGGGCGCTATTGGCACAATTCGGTTCATCGCGCATCGACCAGGTGCTGCGGCGCATGGGGTATCGGCCCCCAGGAGAGTCGACCGCCCCCGCGTCCGCTGCAGTGGCCACGGCACAGCCGTTGCACTAACGCCTCACGCTGTGCCAACAATCAGGCGCTCCCCAACCGTCCCTGGAAAGAGAATCGTGCACTCGACCACTCCGACCTCCGCATGAAGGGCGGAAAGAAACCGAGCCTCACCCATCACACGGTCGCTGGAATTATGTGGCTCTCCTACGGGAAGGCCGCGTTCTTCATCCTCCAGCTCGTGGTCGTCGGCGTGCTCGCGCGGCTCGTCACGCCGACCGCATTCGGCGTCGTCAACGCCGCCCTCATCGTGACCGGCTTTTCGGCGATCGTCTCCCAGCTCGGACTGGGACCGGCGTTGGTGCAGCGCCCCGCACTCGAGCGCCGTCACATCGATACCGCCTACACCTTTTCCTTCCTGTTCGGCCTGTCGCTTGGCGCGATTCTCTATTTCGGCGCACCGCTGGCCGCGACTTTCCTGCGCATGCCCGAAGTGACACCGGTGTTGCAGGCGCTCGCCTGGGTGTTCCCGCTCAACGGGCTCCAGACCGTCGGACAATCGCTCCTGAGCCGGGACCTGCACTTCTCCTGGCTCGCCAACCTCGACGTGATCAGCTACGGCATCGGGTTCGGCGTGATCGGCATCGTGACGGCGCTGCTCGGGTGGGGCGTATACGCGCTCGTGGCTGCCCAGATCGGGCAGTCCCTGGGACGCACGGTCGTGCTCCTGTGGAAACACCCGCCCAAGTTGGCGTTCATCATCGATGGTCCCGCCTTCCGGGACTTGGCATACTTCGGCGGCGGGTTCACCGTGGCCCGTGTCGCGAACTACATCGCCGTAAACGGTGACAACTTCATCGTTGGACGATTTCTCGGCGCCGCTCCACTCGGGTACTACGGACGAGCCTACTCCCTCATGTCGGCCCCGGCGTACGCCTTC
>DASTHG010000099.1:0-6837 GCA_035718325.1 Gemmatimonadales bacterium
CGAGCCCCGAGATCGTGAAGATCGCCACCCGGCTCAAACCCTTTCAGGCGACGCTCGGTCCCGAACGCCGCCAGGAGATCACGACCGAGGGGGGGCTCGCCCTGCACGGCGGGCGGCGCGACGCGCGCGTGATACAGGCGGTGCGGCGCCTCACCGCCGCCGGCATCCGGGTGAGCCTGTTCATCGACCCCGACCGGCGCACCATCGACCGCGCCGCGGCGCTCGGTGTCCCCGCGATCGAGCTGCACACCGGCGTCTACGCCCGCACCTGGTCGCGCAGCGGCCGCGCCCTGGCGACTCTCGCGCGCGCCGCGGACCATGCCCGAGCCGCCGGCCTCGCCGTGCACGCGGGCCACGGCCTCACCTACGCCAATGTCCAGCCCGTCGCCCGGCTCGCCGCCATCGAGGAGCTGAACATCGGCCATTCCATCGTGAGCAACGCCGTGTTCTGGGGGATAGAGGAAGCGGTGCGGAGAATGAGATCTCTTATCAATGATGCGTGAGAGGCACTCACCTCTCTCACCTCTAACCTCTCACGCATTATGTTATTACCGCCATGACTACCCCTCCGGGCACCGGCGCGCCTCTCGGCATGGCCGACTTCTTCGCCCTCGAGGCGGGGGAGTACCTCGAGCGCCTCGACGGGTTGCTCGCGCCCGAAGGAGCGCCGGCCGCCGACGAGTTCGTGCGATTGGCGCGCGCGTTGCGCGGCAGCGCGCTGATGGCCAGCCAGACGCCGATCGCGCGCGCCGCCGCGGGGCTCGAGTCGTTGGCGCGCGGCGTGCGCGAAGGGCGGCGCGGCTGGGACCCAGGCACCCGGCAGGTGGCGATCCGCGCGGTCGACGATCTGAAGATCCTGGTCCGCCGCGTCGCGGTATGGGACGACAACGATACGCAGCGCGCCGAAGCGCTGGCGCGCGAGCTGGAGCAGCTGTCGGGCCGGCCCTCCGGAATTCTGCGCCAGGCGGAAGCCCTCGGCCTCGACGCCGGTGCCCGGGCCTTCGTCGCCCGTGAAGGCGCGGCGATCGGCAGCGCCCTGGATCGCACCGCTACCGCGCTGCGCGCCGGCATGCCGGCGCGCGATGCGCTGCAGAACGTGCTGCGCGCGCTGCAGCCGCTGCGTGGGCTGGCGGCGCTGAACGACCTGCCGCCGCTCCCCGACGTGCTCGAAGGCATCGAGCGCGCCGTCACCGAGGTGACGCGCGGCGGCCCGCCCCCGGCAGCGGCCCCCGATTTCTTCCAAAGCGCGGCAGGCGCGATCACCCAGGCGGCGCGCGAGGTCGCCGAGCGCGGACGCCCCGAGCCCGAGGGCCCCGCGTTCCGCGCCTTCGCCGCCCAGATGGCGCGCTTCTTCGACCGCGAGCCCGCCGTCATTCCGATCAGCGAGCTGTATTTCGACGACACCGGGCCGCACATTCTGCAGCGCGGCGCCGAGACCGCGCAGGCGGAGCCACTGTCGCGTCTCGAGCTGATCAGTCACGGCGAGCATCTGCGCCTCGCCGCCGACGCGATCGAGCGTGCGCCCAGTCCAACACAGCGCGAGCTGCGCGTGCACACCCTCGCCGGTACGTTCCGCGCACTCGCCGTCGGCGGATCAGGACCATTGCCGCAGACGCTGAGCAGCTTCGCCGACGCCGCGCGCGAGGCGGTCGCGCTGGGGCACGCCGTGCGCGAGCCCGCCGCGTTCGCGCAGGCGCTGCGCCACGCAAGCGAGGTGCTCACCACGGCGACGACCAGCGACGACGCGACGCTGGCGGCCGGTCTGCAACGGGCGGTGGCGCAGCTCCGCACGGCGTCGCACGCGCCCGTGACGCCGCCTGCTCCGCCCGCTCCGGCCATCGCGGAAACTTCGGACGCGACGTTCGCAACCTTCTTGAAAGAAGTGAAGGACGCCGTCGCGGCGCCCGCACCCGCCCCCGCCCCCGCCCTCCCTCCACCCGCGGTGGTGCCGATCGAGTCGCTCGCGCCGGAGCCCGAGCCGGCGCCGCCTCCACCGCCTCCACCGCCTCCGCCGGCGACTCAGCCGGTCGCGGCGCCGAGCGCCGTGCCACCGCGCACCAAGGTGGTGTGGCCGCGCCGACCGCCGATGCCGCCGCTCACGCTCACGGAGCGCTCGGAGGTCCCGGCGGAAACGCCCGACATCGTCGGGTCGTGGATCACCTACCAGCGCATGGTGGCATCCGGCATCGGGCCGCCGTCGCTCGACGTGCTCATGGGACACGTGCCCGAAGTGGTAAGCGGTGTCGACGAGCTGCCGATCGTCGACATCAAGACGCTGCAGTACGGCGGCGCCGCGGCGCTGGCGCGCGTGCAGGAGCTGCGCGCCGTCGCGCGCCGCACGCCGCAGACAGACCTGCCCGCGCTGTTCGAAGAAGTTTGCGATCTCGTTGACCTCGCCTTCGAGCCCGGCGCCTAAGGGGCCTTCGCGCTGGGCCTGGCCGGTGGGGCTCGCCATCACGGCGGGTTTCCTGGCCTGGGCGGTGCATGGTGTGAACGTGCGCGACGTGCTCGCGGGCGTGCGCCAGGCGAATCTCTTCCTCGTCCTCCTGTCGGCGGGCGTCGCGACGCTGACCTTCCCACTGCGCACGCTGCGCTGGCACGTCCTGCTGCGCGATCCCCACGGCGCTCCCTACCCGCTGCGGCCCCTGTGGAACGCGACCGCGATCGGATTCATGGCGAATAACCTGCTCCCGGCCCGCGCCGGCGAATTCGCCCGCGCCTGGGTCGCGAGCCGCGAGCTGCCGGTGCGCTTTACGACGGCGTTGGCGTCGATCGGCGTGGAACGCGTATTCGACGGTCTGATGATGCTCGCGCTGATGGCACTGGCGATTGCGGCGCCGTCGTTTCCGAGCCACGCGACGGTGGGCGGCACCTCCCTCTCACGTATCGCGACCGGAGTGGCGATCGGGTTCGGCGCGGCGCTCCTCGTCGCGTTCGTCGTGGCACTCCGGCCCGCGCCCTGGCTCGCCCTGCTGGATCGCGTCGCCGGCCTGGTGCTGCCGGCGCGGTTCGCCGCGAAACTGCGCTCCATCGCCGATGGACTGGTGGCGGGACTCGCCGTGCTCAAGAGCCCGAGCCGCTTCGCCGCGGTGATCGGGTGGTCCCTGGCATTGTGGCTCACCAACGCCGCGGCGTTTGCCATCTGCTTCCGCGCCTTTCATCTCCCAGTGCCGGCAGAAGGAGCCTTGCTGCTCCAGGGACTGATCGGATTCGGCGTTGCGATTCCGGCTGCGGCGGGGTTCTGGGGAGTGTTCGAGTACGCCACCCGGCTGACGCTGCAGTTTTACGGCATCGACGCACCGCTGGCGCTCGCCTACGCCTTCGCGTTCCACCTCGCGGGCTTCATCCCCATCACTCTGCTCGGCCTCGATGCCCTGTCGCGGGCGCACCTGCACCTCGGCGACCTGCGCGGCGCGGCGTCCCCTTCACCGTGAGCGGCACGGCACCCGATCGCGTCCAGGCGCGTGCCCACGCGAAGGTCAATCTGCTGCTGCGCATCCTGGCACGAGAATCGAACGGGTATCACCAGATCGAGACGGTGTTTCAACTGCTCGAGCTGGCGGACGAGATCGACGTGACGCGCACCGCCCGCGGGGTCACACTCGACGTGCAGGGCCCCGACCTGGGCCCCCCCGCCGACAACCTCGCCGTGCGCGCGGCGCAGCTCGTGCTCGACGCGACCGGAAAAAAATTCGGCGTCGCCATCGCGCTGACGAAACACATTCCCGTGCGCGCGGGGTTGGGCGGCGGCTCGAGCGACGCCGCCACTGTGCTGCACGCCGTCAACGCCCTCACTAGCAATGCCGTGCCGCGCCACGAGCTGGAGCATCTCGGGGTCCGGCTCGGGGCGGACGTCGCGTTCTTCGCGAGCGGCGCGGCGACGGCCCTCGCCTGGGGCCGTGGTGAGCGGCTGTTCCGGCTCGACGCCCCTCCCCAGGCGCCTGTGCTGGTCGCCGTTCCGGCGGTCAGCGTTGCGACGCCCGACGCGTACCGCTGGTGGGACGAAATGCATCCGGAGCCCGCCGCGCGCGGCCCCGTCGTGCTCGACGCCACGGCGCTCGGCAGCTGGGGCAGCATCGGACGCCTGGGGGGGAATGATTTCGAGGTCCCGGTCTTCAGCCGCCACCCGACGCTGCGCGAAGTCTTCGAGCAGCTCGCCGCGACGGGGCCGTTGTGGGTGCGATTGTGCGGATCGGGCGCCGCCGTCGCGGCCGTCTATCGGACCGCGCGCGACCGGGATGACGCCGCCCGGACGCTGAACGTCAAGCTCGCGCAGCCGATCGCCACCTCCACCCGTTCGTAGTCCGCCGTCGCATCGCGTGGTCGCGTGCGACCCGCTATCGTAGGGCCTTCCCGGAACGGAGAACGCGCGTGATCACCCGGCGTGGACGCTTCATCGCAGCGGCCTTCAATCAGGGGGCGATGCCCACGATCGCTTGCTTCAACAAGGCGACGACCCCGCTCGGCTTCGACCTCGGCAAGTTCGTCCCCGCGATGCAAAGGTTTCTCGATGATTATTTCGTGCCGGTGTGGGGAACGCCGGCGAAGCTCGTCCAGACGACCGGCTTCAAGAAGGGCGCCTGGGCGCTCGCCTTCTTGGACAATGCCGACGTCGCCAACGCGCTCGGCTACCACGACCTCACCCCGGACGGGCTGCCGTTGTCCAAGGTGTTCGTGAAGACGTCGCTCGACGCCGGAGAGCAGATCACCGTCACCGCCACGCACGAGCTCGCCGAGATGATGGTGGATCCGGCGATCAATCTTTGCGCGGTCGATCCCAAGAACGTGTTCTACGCGTATGAAACCGCCGATGCCGTGGAGGCGCTGTCCTTCACCATCGACGGATTCGCGATGAGCGACTTCGTCCACCCTGCCTATTTCGAGAGCTTCCGCAAGGCCGGCTCGGCGCAGTTCGACCATCTGAAGAAGGTGAAGCGACCGTTTCAGATTCTGCCGGGCGGCTACATGTCGGTCTTCAAGAACGGCAGCTGGACGCAGATCTTCGGGTCGAAGGCCAAGGGCAGGAGTTTCCGCAAGGAAGACCGCCGCGGGCATCGGACCACCTATCTGGGACGCACCCACCGGATGCGTCCGTCGGATCCGATCTAGGACTTCGTGCGGATGCGCAGGGGAACGACCGTCGTCCCCCAGTGCAGGTCGAGCGTGGCGCTGTCGGGACCGACGACCGGGAACTCGTAGGCGAGGACTTCCATGTAGCTCCCCTGCACCGGCGTCACGGTGACGCGCAGCGCGTCGTGCTCCTCGCCGGGATAGGGAATATGAAAGACGTGCAGCGCGCGGCTGAAGATCACCGTCCAGCTTGCAGTGCCGGGGATCGCCCACAGCGTGTACTCTCCCGCCGCGAGCGGTTTGCCTTCGATCGTCACGTCCTTGCTGAACCCGATCGTCGTGGCCGAGTCGGCGCCGGGATGCCAGACGCGGCCCCATTTCACCAGTCCACCGAACAGCGTACGCCCGTGGGCGACGGGCCGGTTGTAGGAAAGCGTAATGTCGGTGAACCCGACGCGTTGCGAGATCGTGCCGTGCTGGCTCCACGGGATCGCCTGAGCGCCGCAGGCGAGCGGGAGGCCCACCAGGGCAGCGAGTGAGAGTGCGCGCATTTCCTTCAAGGTAATAGGCCGAGCGACGCCAGGTTGTGGCGCCGCTCGTTCATTGTATGCTGAGGGCCGCCACCATGACTCGAGAATCCGCCAGCGGTATGGCCGTGCCCGAGCGCCTCATGGGACGGGTGGAAGCCGGCACTCAGAACGCGAACATCTGGCTCAGTCGCTTCAATGCGGCCTATGCGCGCAAGCTCGGCATGCCCGTGCTCCCCGGATCTCTCAATCTCCGCTTGCCGCAGGTCTTCGACTGGATGAACCCGCGCTACGAACCCGCCCTCATCCGCTTCGACTGCGCGGAGTACGGCGGCGAACGCGACATTCTCTTCCTCCCCTGCCGCTTGGAAACCTCGGACAGACGTCCGGCATTCCTCTGGACCACCACGACCCCACGAGAGGGCGCAGCACGAACCCTTGTCGAGATCGTTGCTGACATTTCGCTGCGAGAGACCTATGGCCTCAAGGACGGCGACGTGTTGGCGGTCGAGCTCGCGCTCGGCGGCGCATGGGGCGGCGCGGCCTGAGGCGTCGGCGACCGTGCCGCGGATAGAGCGATGCGCTAAGTTCTGACGCGATTCGATCGCTGGCCCCTCAGGGGCCATAGCCGGCCTAGATAACGTGGCAGCATCAACCGGCTGTCAACGGTGTGCTGCCCACACGACGTTTTTACCAAACGTCACTAGTGCTGCCGGTTCCGATCGTGTAGTCTTTGTGTGCGCGGGCCGATGGCCCTGCGCTGATTCCGCAGATTTGCTCCTTTCGCTCTGACGCCTCCTACCGACGCCACCCCGGACTGAGTGTAAGTGCTCGGCCATCCAATCGAGCGGGTGTGACCTAATTGTGCGGGCACACACCGATCTGGAAGAAAACATCGGAGGAGCATCATGAAAGCGAAGATCGTGATCCCGGCACTGTTCCTAGCCGCCTGGGGCACACAGCTGACCGCCCAACAACTGCGTGGGACGTATGTGTCAGGGCCGCCCCCCGAAGGGGTCCGCCTCGCCGTGGGCTCCGACCCCTTTGCGATCGAGTTCAGGTCGGGCAACATGGCTTTTTACCGTGGCCCACTAGGCACAAACATGGAGGTGGATTACGAAGTCCGCGGGAAGCAAGTCTTGATCAAGTACCCTAGTGGCACCGTGGTGGCCACAATCGGCGACGACGGTTGCCTGGACGGCGGCGACCAGGCTGGCATGTACGGGAAGCTGTGCAGGAT
>DASTHG010000100.1:0-3932 GCA_035718325.1 Gemmatimonadales bacterium
AGCGCCAGCGCCCCGATCCCGATACGGCCGCCGTCCAACGTCTGCAGCATCTGCCGGAACCCGTTACCGCGCGGGCCCAGCAGGTTCTCTTTCGGCACGAGGGCATCCTCGAACACCAGCTCGCGCGTGTCCGAGGCGCGCCAGCCGAGCTTGTCCTCCTTCTTCGCCGCCGTGACGCCGGGGATCTTGGGGAGCCCTGCCGCGTGCCCGACACCGACCCGCGTGGCCTCTTTCAGATCCGTCGTGTCCTTGGTGACGACGAACGACGAAATGCCGCGCGTCTTGCCGCCGCTCTGATCGGTCCGGGCGGTCACGACGAAGATCTCGCCGACTCCGGCGTGTGTGATGAAGATCTTCGATCCGTTCAGGACGAAATGGTCTCCCTTCTCGACGGCCGTGGTCTTCGTCCCGCCCGCGTCCGAGCCCGCGGCGGGCTCGGTCAACCCGAACCCGCCGAGCACTTTGCCCTGCGCGAGCAGCGGCACGAAACGCTGCTTCTGTTCGGCGGTGCCGAAGTCCATGATCGGGGAGGTGCCGAGGGTCGTGTGAGCACTCACGGTGATGGCGTGGCTGGCGTCGATCTTGGCCAACTCGTGGATCACGATCATGTACGACAGGTAATCCATCCCTGCCCCGCCCAGCTCTTCGGGCCAGGGGATGCCGAACAGGCCCAGGTCCGCCATCTGTCGGACGTTGTCCCAGGGGAATGAAGAATCGATGTCGTGCTGGCGCGCGCTCGGTTTGACGACGGTGCGGGCAAAGTCGCGCACCATGTCGCGGACTTGGAGGTTCTCGTCGGAGAAGTAGAAGGCGTCGTGCATGGGGGGTGAATATAGTGAGGGAGTTGGATGATCCTGACGCATCCAGTCAGGTCTTGGTCCAATGTTCGTCGAGGGCCCATACGGTGAGAGCTCGTACGGCGAGAGCTCGTACGGTGAGAGCCCGTACGGTGAGAGCCCGTACGGTTCGTTAACCCCGGGGCATGGCCCCGGGGTTAACACGACCGTTCTGGGTTCAGGTGAGGGTGTTGTTGATACTGTGTGGCAACGTACGAAATCCGGGCACTCACCTCGCCACGGCTCAGCGAGTTCGCGTAGTAGCCCCGACCCCAGCGCATGGTAATCCCTGATTCACCATTCACTCGGCGAGCTGATTCTGACTTCGCCTCTCGAATGAAGTCGCTGATCCGCGTTCGCGGTGGATAACTCACAACCACATGAACGTGCTCTGTCAGGATCGCGAGGGCGTGTACACGAACGAACGTGCGTCGCGCCGCCGAGTGAATCGCCGCTCGGATTGTGGCAAGACTTCGGCTATTCACCATCGGCTGCCTATACCATGTGTGCCAGGTGATGTGCGCGTACAGTCCAAGTGCCTGGTGAGGCCCGTTTTTTCTCATAATGCTGACCTCGCGCGTGTTAACCCCGGGGCCATGCCCCGGGGTTCATTGGGAAACCAGTGTGCAACAGACGCGATGCCTCCTGGCCCGGGTTGTTGATAGTCACCCGCACACGTCACACCCCGCGCACTGCTCCAACCGCTCCCCGAAGTGCTCCAGCAATTGCCGCCGTCGGCAACGCCGCCGCTCCACGTAGCGCCGCATCTCGGGGCTGAGATCGCCCCAGCGCAAGTCCTCACGCCGCCACAGCACGAGACACAGCGCCGCGCGACCGTCACGTCCGGCGCGGCCCGCCTCCTGGTAGTAGGCCTCGAGCGTGCGCGGGGGCCCCCAATGGAGCACGAGGCGCACATCCGGCTTGTCGATTCCCATACCGAAGGCGCTCGTCGCAACGATCACCGGTGCGCGGTCGTGCAGGAACGCGCCCAGCACCGGCCGCCGGACTGCGGCGTCGAGTCCGGCATGGTACGGCGCGGCTTGGATGCCACGGAGGCGCAGCGCTCGCGCGATCAGCTCGGTGATACGGCGCGTGGGCGCGTAGACGATCACTTGCCCGCGTGCCAGCTCGATCTCCTGGACCACCCGCGTGAAGCGCGCGCGATCGTCCCGCACCCGGGCGACGGCGAAACGCAGGTTGGGACGATCGAACGATGCCGTGACGACCCGCGCCCCCGGGATGCGCAGCACGGCGAGGATTTCGGCCTGGGCGGAGGGAGTCGCGCTCCCGGTCAGCGCCAGGGTCTGCGGCTCTCGCAGGTGGTAGCGGAACTCGCCGAGGCGGCGGTAGACGGGGCGGAACGCATTGCCCCATTCCACGATGCAATGCGCCTCGTCGATGGCGAGCAGCGGGACGTCGACGCCGGCATCGCGGATCAGGCGACACAGCGATGCCAGCCGCTCCGGGGCGCAGTACAACAGGCGCGCGATGCCGCCCAGCGCAAGGTCGAGAATCGCACGCTGATCCTCTTTGGAGAGCGTGCTGTTCAGATAGGCCGCCGCGATGTTGCGCCGTCGCAGGCTCGCGACCTGGTCCTGCATCAGGGAGATGAGCGGCGAGACGACGATGGTGAGCCCGCCCGACAGCAGCGCGGGGACCTGGTAGCAGAGCGACTTGCCCGCTCCCGTCGGCAGCACCGCCAGGACGTGGCACCCGTCGAGCAGCGGCTGCAGCACCTTGAGCTGCGCCGCGCGGAAGTTCGGGTACCCGAAGCGCTCGGCCAGGACGGTGCGGGCCCGATACAGGCCGGAGGGAGGTCCGTTCACAGCCGCCAAAGAAAGCGACCCCGGCCGAAAAACCGGGGTCGCTTTTACGCGCGCGCCATCACTTCTACTCCGGCTCGGCGGCCTCCTTGCGCACCAGTACGAGAATCGCCGCCTGCGGCACCACGAGGTAGACCCTCCCCTCGAACGTCAGCTCGACCGCCGCCTTCCGAAAGAAGAGCGCGTAATCCCCCACGTCGGCCTGCATCGGCTGATACTTCACGTCGGGCCCGCGGATCTTCCACGGCTCGTCGTCCATGCTGGTCGGCTCGGACATCGGCGTCCCAGGCCCGGTCGCGACGATGCGACCTCCCTGCACTTGCCGCGCCTCGACCGCCGTCGCCGGCAGGTAGAGCCCGACGTTGGTGCGCTCCTCGCCCGCCTCGGGAACGATCAGCACCCGGTCGCCCACGACGATCAGGCGCTTGGGCGCCTCGTCGGGCAGCGGCGCGTCAGCAGAATCGGTCAAACGCGTCCACCAGATCGGCGGCGATATCCGTCGCCGACCGGCCCTCGATGTTGCGGCGCTCCAGCATGAACACCGGCTTGCCGTCCTTCATCAGAGCGATCTGCGGCGACGATGGGGCGTATCCCGTGAAATAGCTGCGGGCCCGAGCCGTCGCTTCCGCGTCCTGGCCCGCGAACACCGTCAGCAGCCTCGCCGGCCGCTTCGCGTGCTGCAGCGCCAGGGTCGCGGCGGGACGGGCGTTCCGGGCGGCGCAGCCGCACACGGAGTTGACGACCACGAGGGTGGGGGCGGTTTCGGTGCCAAGGGCGGCATCGACTGCCGCCGCCGTACGCAGCTCCGCGAATCCGATGCGCGTCAATTCCTCACGCATCGGCTGGACGAGCCGCGGGTCATACATGGAAACGTTCAAGGGTGCCATGATGTCTTTCCTGTCTCATTGGGTTCGGACACCAGGCAATCTAACGGGTTCGCGTCAGGGCAACTCGCCCTAGCCGGAATGACGCTTTCGAACCGACACCCGGCCGCTCGCGCGGGTGGGCCGGTGATTCGACGGCTCGCTGGGACCCTCCGCCGACACGAGCTGGCCGGCCAGCGCCGACTGGATGACCTCGGTGACGCCGCTCGTCGCGATCGCAGGCGGAGAGCCGTCGCCCTTCGATGACACCAGGTTTGCGTTGGCCAGCGCCTGGGCGATCGCCGGCGTGAGTTGTGGAAGCATCTCGATCAGGCGGTAGCGGAAGTAGCTGTCGCCGCCCTCGCGAATCGTTTCGTTCACCTTGCGGAACCCGTCGGCCTGCGCGGCGG
>DASTHG010000101.1:0-2913 GCA_035718325.1 Gemmatimonadales bacterium
AACGTGGTCGTGCCGCACTCGGGCAAGATTCTGTCGGGCGGTGTCGACGCCAATGCGCTGCAGAAGCCGAAGCGGTTCTTCGGCGCGGCGCGCAATATCGAAGCCGGCGGCTCGCTCACGATCCTCGCGACGGCCCTGATCGATACCGGCTCGCGCATGGATGAGGTGATTTTCGAGGAGTTCAAGGGCACCGGGAACATGGAGGTCATCCTCGACCGCCGGATCGCCGATCGCCGCGTGTACCCGGCGATTGACGTACAGCGCACCTCCACCCGCAAGGAAGAGCTGCTGCTCGCGAAGGAAGAGCTCAACAAGGTCTACTTGTTGCGTAACTTCCTCTCCGACATGCCGCCGGTCGAAGCCATCGAGTTCCTGCTCGAGCGCATGAAGCGCACCAAGTCGAACCAGGAATTCTTCGCGACCATGTCGCAGGGATGATGGCGGCGGTCGGCCGCCTGCTGGCCGTCGATTGGGGCGAGCGCCGCATCGGGCTCGCCCTCTCCGATGAGACTCAGACTCTCGCTCAACCCCTCGCCACGCTGACCCGTCGCACCGGGAAACGCTTCCCGATGCAGCCCCTGCTCCACCATCTCGAGGCACACCACGTCGTCGGCATCGTGGTCGGACTGCCGCTCGATGCGTCGGGGGGTGAGGGCGAGCCGGCCCGTGCGGCCCGGGCGCTCGCCGCCGACATCGCACGACGCTCGGGGTGCCCTGTGGCGCTCTGGGACGAGCGCTTCACCACGGCCCGCGTGCGCCAGGCGGTACGCGAGATGGGCGGGCGAACGAAAGGCCGCGCGGCCGATGTGGACGCGCTCGCCGCGACCGTGCTGCTGCAGCACTATCTTGATGGCAGACGGGGGAGCGGCGTGTGAAAAGAACAAATGCAGAATGCAGAACGATGAATGCAGAATGGTGGTGGCGACCATTCTGCATTCTGCCTTTTGCATTCTGCATTCTGTTGACCGGATGTGGGAGCCGCCCATCGCTCCCCTGCGACGCCGCCGCTGTCGATTGCGTCGCGCTCACGATCCCCCGCGGCGCGACGCTCAGCGCCGCGATCGATTCCTTGTCCGCGCACGAGCTCATCGGCCGCCAGTTCCTGTTTGCCATCTACGCACGGGTGCGCGGGCTGGGACGCGACCTGAAGAGCGGGACCTACGCGTTCCATCGGGGGGCGCGCTGGAGCGACATCATCGACGCGCTGAAGCTGGGTCGCGGCGCGCTGGTGCGCTTCACGGTGCGCGAAGGGCTGCGCGTCGTCGAAATCGCCGATCTGGCATCGCAGGAGCTTGGGGTGCCGCGCGATTCGTTCCTGGCCGCGGTCCGCGATACCGCCATCCTCGAGAAACTCGGGGCTCCACCCGAGACCGAAACGGTGGAAGGGTACCTCTATCCGACGACGTATACGATCCAGCCACACCCCACCGCCCGCCAGCTGGTTCAGGCCATGACCGACGAGTTCCGATCACACTGGGCGACGGCCTGGGATGCGCGTCTCGACTCGCTGCATTTGTCCCGGCACCAGCTGGTGACACTGGCCTCGATCATCGAATCCGAGGTGCGCTACGCGCCCGATCGCACGTACGTCTCCGCCGTGTACCACAATCGGCTGGACCGCGGGATGATGCTTCAGGCCGACCCGACGGTGATCTACGCGATGGGCGCGCGGCCGCACCGGGTCTACGAAAAGAACCTGCTGATTCGATCACCCTACAACACCTACCTCCATCCCGGGCTGCCCCCGGGACCGATCAGCCAGCCCGACAGCGCGTCGCTCGACGCCGCACTCTACCCCGCGTCGTCGCCGTACCTCTACTTCGTCGCGCAGCCGGACGGCAAGCACATCTTCTCCGCGAGCTACGCCGAGCACCTCGCCGCTATCCGCGAGGTGAAGGAACAGGTCTCGGAGATCCGCTCGGCCCTTCCGCACCGCCAGCGCGACCCGTAACGACCGCCTCGAGGACGGCTGCCGCCGCGGTCCGCGGATCGACGGCCCCCAGCACCGCGTGGATCACGGCAACGCCCGCTGCCCCCGACTGCACGATCGCGAGGGCGTTGGCCGCCGTGATGCCGCCGATGCCGATGACCGGAACGTCCGGCGCGAGCCGGGCAAGCGCCGCGAAGCCGTTCGCCCCCAGGGGCTCCCCCGCATCGGCCTTGGTAGTAGTTGCGTAGCAGGGCCCGATACTCCAATAATCGGCGTGGCCGGCGCGGGCGCGCTCCGCTTCGGACGGTGAGCCGACGGAAATGCCGAGGATGAATCCCGTGGGGACGTGCGGCCGCATCGCGGCCAGCGGGACATCGTCCTGGCCCAGGTGCGCCCCCGCCGCGCCGGCTATGAGCGCGACGTCGACGCGGTCGTTGACGAGCACCGGCACCGCGAGCTCGGCGATGAGCGCGCGCGTCAGGGTCACGACGTCGCGTACGGACGCGTCTTTCCCGCGTACCTGGACCATCGTGGCGCCGCCAAGCACCGCGGCGCGGCACGCGGCGACGGGATCCCGTCCAGCGAGGAGCGCGGGATCGGTGATCACCATCAGTCGCAGCTGATCGGCGAGGGCCATGGACTCCGACAAAGCTATCGCGGTGGTCTCGGCAAAGGGCGCGGCGCGCTGGGCGTCGGGCCACCCGTGGATCTACAAGACCGATGTGCTGGTATCGCCGCGCCGCGGACCCGGCATCGTGGCGGTGCACGACCGCCGCGGAGCGCCGCTCGGCCAGGCGCTGTTCTCGCCCAGGAGCGAGATCCGCCTGCGCTTCCTGACCGCGCAGCAGCAACCGATCGACGCCGCATGGTGGCGCTTCCGGATCGCTGCCTGCGCCGCACGGCGCGAAGGGATCACGGCGAGCGCGTATCGCGTGGTCCATGCCGAAGGAGACGGACTGCCGTCGCTCGTCGTGGACCGCTAT
>DASTHG010000102.1:0-8201 GCA_035718325.1 Gemmatimonadales bacterium
TTGACCGCTCGACCGCCAGTCCGCCTGTCCGCCCAGGATCTCCCTGCTCTCGCTACTCGCCTCGCCACCATGACCGCCGTCTCGGGCTACGAGAGCGCCATCGCCGACAGCGTGCAACGCCTCCTCCCCGGCGCCACGCGCGACCGGCTCGGCAACGTGATCCTCACCCTCGGCACCGGTGAGCCGCGTCGCCTCCTCTCCTGCGGACTCGACGAGCCCGGCTACGTCGTGGGCAACATCACCGACGACGGGTATCTGCGGCTGCGGCGTGAAGGCACGGGCCGCGGGACGAGTCCGCTGTTCGATCAGCAGATCGAAGGACAGCGCGTGACCGTGTGGGGCCGCCGTGGTGGCATCCCCGGCGTCGTCGCGGTGCGCTCGGTGCATCTCACCCGCGGCCGCGGCGCCGCCGCCGATCAGCCGTTCACCGTCGACGACGCCTGGGTCGACGTCGGCGTGACCTCGCGCGCGCAGGCCGAGTCGCTCGGGATTCTGTTGCTGTCCCCCGTCGCCCTGACGAAGCGGCCGACACGGTACGGACCGAACGACGGTTTGCTCGCCGGCCCGTTCGCCGGACGCCGCGCCGCCTGCGCCGCATTGCTGTTCGCCGCCACGGGAAGCCCCAAGGTTCAGGGAACGGTCGTGGTCGCCTTCACGGTGCAGACGATGCAGGCGGGGCGGCCCGGCGTGGCAGCGCTCGCGGCGCTCCACGGGCCGTTCTCCGAGACAAAGGAGGCGACGGTACCGGGGGCGTTCGGCGAAACGGCAGTCGAGACCGTGTCGCTCGATGCCGTGCAGAGTGAAGCCGCCACCCTGCGGACGTGGCTCGGTCCCGACGCCGGGGCGCTGCCCTCCAGCGTTGCGGCGCTGCATCCCCGACCAGTCGCGCGTCCTCCGGCACCGATCGGGCGCGTCGCCGAAGCCGAGGACGTGATCCGGACGCTGGTCGAAGCATACGGTGTGTCCGGCTCCGAGGGTCCCGTGCGGGACGCGGTGTCGAAGCTGCTCCCCTCGTGGACGAAGCAGGAGACCGACACCGCGGGAAATCTGTGGGTGAAGGTGGGGACCGGCGATCCGCCCGTCGTCTTCGTCGCGCACATGGACGAGATCGGATTCCGCGTGGACTCGATCCGCGGGGACGGTACGCTCGCGCTGACGACGCGCGGCGGGTTCTTCCCCTCCCTCTTCGAGGGAAAGCCCGCGCTGGTGCACGGTGCCAAGGGCGACATCGCCGGGGTATTCCTGCCGCGCGACTCCGGTAGCGCGGCGACGCGCACGCCGCCCGCCAATCGGGTGAGTGTCGGCGCCACCACGGCCGCCGACGCGAGCGCGCTGGGCGTCGCCCCCGGCCAGACGGTGACGATGCCGAAGCAGTTCGTCCGGCTCGCCGGCACGCGCGCCACCGGACGCTCGTTCGACGATCGGGTCGGGGACGCCGCGTTCGTGCTGGCGCTGCGCCACCTCGATCGCACCAAGCTGCGACACGCCGTCGTGTTCATCTTCAGTACCCGTGAAGAGATCGGACTCGAGGGCGCCAAGGCGGCCGCGGCCGCGCTCGGCACGACGACCGCTCGGGTGCACGCCGTCGATACCTTTGTCTCCGCCGACTCGCCGCTCGAGCCGACGAACTTTGCGGATGCGCCACTGGGACGCGGCGCCGTGGCGCGCGCGCTCGACAACTCCTCCGTGACGCCGCTGGCACAACTCGACACGCTGCTGCGTGTGGCGCGCACCCGCGGTATCGCGCTGCAATACGGCACCACCAACGGCGGCAACGACGGCTCGATGTTCGTCCCCTATGGGGTCATCGACGTGGCGATGGGCTGGCCGCTGCGCTACTCGCACTCTCCCGCCGAGGTGATCGACTTGAAGGATCTCGTGAGTCTCGGCGATCTCGTGCGTGCGGTGGCCGAGGACTGGTGAGAGCGCTGCTGTCGGTGTCGGACAAGCGCGGCCTCGTCGCGTTCGCGCGCGGGCTGTGCACGCTGGGGTGGGAAATCGTCTCGACGGGCGGCACGGCCGACGCGCTGCGTAAGGAGCAGGTTCCGGTAATCCCGATCGAGCAGGTCACCGGCTTCCCCGAAATGATGGATGGCCGGGTGAAGACGCTGCACCCCAAAGTGCACGGCGGCCTGCTCGCGCGGCGGGCGCACGCCGGAGACCGGGCGGCGCTGGCGCAGCACGCCATCACGCCGATCGATCTCGTCGCTGTCAACCTGTATCCGTTCCAGGAGACCGCCGCCCGTCCCGGTGTCGCCGATCACGAGGTGATCGAACAGATCGATATCGGCGGGCCCTCGATGCTGCGCTCGGCGGCGAAGAACCACGCCGACGTGGTGGTGATCGTGGATCCGGCGGACTACGAAACGGTGCTGGCCGATCTGCACGCCGGCGCGGTGAGCGCGGAGCGCCGCCGCGTACTCGCCGCCAAAGTCTTCGCGCATACGGCGGCGTACGATGCCGCGATCACCGGCTATCTCTCGAAGAGCGACGCGGAGCTCCCCGCCCGGCTGAGCCTGGTATTGGATCGCGCGCAAGCCTTGCGGTACGGCGAGAATCCGCAGCAACACGCCGCGCTCTACGTGACCGGAGAGCCCGGGATGCGCGAGCTGCGCCAGCTGCACGGCAAGGAGCTGTCGTTCAATAATCTCCTCGACGTCGACGCCGCCGTGCTGGCGGTGTCCCCGTGGACGAGCCGCACCGCCTGCGCGATCATCAAGCACACGACGCCCTGCGGCATCGCGCTCGGGAGTTCGTGCCGCGACGCCTACACCCGCGCGCTCGCCGCCGACCCGACCTCGGCGTTCGGCTCCGTGATCGCGTTCAACGCGACGGTCGACAAGGATGCCGCCCAGGCGATGGCGGACCTGTTCGTCGAGGTGGTGGTCGCGCCGAACTTCGCTGCGGATGCCGTGGCCGTGTTCGCTCAGAAGAAGAACCTGCGCGTGGTGGAGCTCCCCCTCCCCGATGCCAGCCCGTCGCTCGATTTCAAGCGCGTGCGCGGCGGCTTTCTCGCCCAGGAGCGGCCGCGGCCGGCCGACGTGTCGAACGAATCAGGCTGGAAGGTGGTGACGAAACGGTCCCCCAGCGCATCTGAATGGGACGACTTGCGCTTCGCCTGGACGGCCGTGGGGAGCGTCAAGTCCAACGCGATCCTGCTGGCCCGGGGAGCGGCGGCGATCGGGATCGGGGCGGGCCAGATGTCTCGTGTCGATGCGTCGTTTCTCGCGATTCACAAGGCGAAAGCCGCGGGCCATGACCCCGCAGGGGCGGTGCTGGCGAGCGATGCGTTCTTTCCCTTTGCCGACGGGGTATTGGAAGCGGCCCAGGCAGGCGTCACGGCGATCATTCAGCCCGGCGGCTCGGTGCGCGACACCGAGGTGCAGGCGGCGGCAGACGAGCACGGCATCGCGATGGTGGTCACCGGGATGCGGCAGTTCCGGCACTAACGAATGCAGAATGACGAATGCAAAATGAAGAATGGCGATACAAAGGACGCAATTCTGAATTCATCATTCAAAATTCTGCATTCCAAACGGCCACCGTACTGGTGGGCGGCACTGGTCGCGATCGGCGTGCTGGCGCTCTACCTCCTCACGCTCGCGCCGACGACGCAGTTCTGGGATGCCGCCGAGTACATCACCGCGGCGCATGCATTGGGCATCCCGCATCCCCCCGGCAGCCCGCTGTTCGTGCTGCTTGCCCACGTCTGGGGCCTCATTCCCCTCGCGACGGACTACGGGGCGCGGATCAACATTTTCGCCGCGGTCACGAGTGCCTTGGCCGCGGGGTTCTGGTTCCTGATCGGGGACACCTGGTTGCGCACGATCATCCCGGCGACGCTGCCACGGCGGCTCGCGGCGCTTGCCGGGACGCTCGTCGGAGCGACGGCGTTCAGCGTCTGGAACCAGTCCGTGGTGAACGAGAAGGTGTACACGGTGAGCCTCCTCTCCGTGGCGCTGATCCTCTGGATCGCCCTGCGCTGGGCCGAGACCCCTGTCGGCGAGCGAACCGAGCGACCGTTGCTCGTCATCGCGTATCTGCTCGTCTTGACGAGCGCCAACCATCTGATGGGCGTGCTGGTCGCCCCAGCGGTGCTCGTGCTCGTGTTGTTGACGGAGCCGCGCGTGCTCATCCGCCCGCGCTTCCTCGGCGCGCTGGCCGGCGTGATGATCGTCGCGGCTTCGGCGTACCTCTTCATGCCGATCCGCGCGCACCTCGACCCGTACCTGAATGAAGGCAACCCGACCACCTGGCCGGCGTTGCGCGACGTGCTGACGCGGGCGCAATTCGGCAAGCCGTCGCTGTTCGACAACCCGATGTATCCCGCTGGTGCGCTGAACCCGGGGCGCTCGCTGCAGCTCGTCGGGCAGCAAATCCTCAATTACGTCCAGTACTTCACCTGGCAGTGGGGGCGGGACTGGTCTGCGCCCGCGCAGCAGCTGCTCGCCGCCCTGTTTGCCGGCCTGGGCGTGCTCGGCGCGCGGCGCCATTGGCGCGCCGACCGGCGCAGCGCCGCGACGATGACGGCGCTGATCGGGACGCTCACGCTGCTGCTCGTCGTCTATCTCAACTTCAAGTGGGGATACTCGCAAGGGTACGCAACGCCGGGCCTCGACCACGAAGTGCGCGAGCGCGATTACTTCTTCATCGTATCGTTCTCGGCGTGGGGGGTGTGGGTCGGGATGGGGCTCGCCGCGATCGGCGAATGGCTCGCGCGGGCGCGCGACCAGGCGCCGGCTCCGGCTACGCCGACGCGCCTGCGGTGGGCAGTCGCCGTTCCGGTGCTCCTGCTGGCCCTGATCCCGCTGGCGGGAAACCACGAGAGCGCGTCGCGCCGCGACGAAACCCTCGCGCGCGACTACGCCCACGACGTGCTGCAGTCCGCCGATCCCTACGCCGTCATCGTCACCGCCGGAGACAACGACACCTTCCCGCTGTGGTACGCGCAGGAAGTGGACGGGGTGCGGCGCGATGTGACGGTGCTCGTGACGTCGCTCGGGAACCTGGGCTGGTACCTGAAACAGATGAACGAGCGCCCCCTCGCCACGTTCGATGCGAGCACCGCGCCGGCCCTGTATCGCGACCGCCCATGGCCCAAACCGACCACGCCGTGGCTCGAGAACTACTACCGCGCCGCAGCGGACACCCTCCCCGAGTACACGCCGGAGCACCCCCTGGTGGGCCGGCTTGGGCCGCTCGACGTGTCGGTCGATCCCGCCCAGCTTCCCATCCCGGGCTACCTTTCGCGGGTCGACCTGGTGATCCTCGAGGTGGTGAAGCAGCAGGCGGGCCGGCGACCGATCTATTTTTCCGGCACCACGGCCTCGTATGCCGACCGGCTCGGACTGGGGCCGTACCTCGTGACGGAGGGAATGCTGCGGCGTCTCACGACAACGCCCGTCACGCCGAATGATTCGATCCGGGTGAGCCAGGTGCAGCGCCGCCTCGTCAACGTCCCGCGTACGACGCGGCTGGCGTTCGAGGTGTACCATGGCGCCAGCGCCGCGCGGCAACGTCCCAAAGGATGGGTGGATCGTGCATCGGAGAACAGCCTGCTTCCCTACATCCTGACCTACGACACGCTGGCCGAGCTGCTGCATGATTCCGACCCGGCCAAGGCGTCCCAGGCGCTGCAGCTGGCGCGTGCGACACTCGCGAACACCGATTATCCGTTCGATCTGACACCACCGACCGCGACGCAGCCGACCGCTCCCGGAGCGCGTTGACCGCTCTCACTGGACCTCACTCGACATGACCGACGCCACAATCGCCACGCAGCAGGAACGTCCGCCCTATCTCTGGGCCCTGTTCGTCTTCATCGGCACCCTCGCCCTCTACGTGGCGACGCTGGCGCCGACGACCCAGTTCTGGGATACCTCGGAATACATCGCCGCCGCCAAGGTGCTCGGCATCCCGCACCCCCCGGGCAATCCGCTGTTCACGATGCTGGCCCATACGTGGGGGATGCTCCCGTTCGTGGCCGGGTACGCGATGCGGATCAACTTGTTCGCGGCGACGACGAGCGCCGTCGCCGCGGCGTGCTGGTTCCTCGTGGGCGAGCGGTTTCTCCGCCCCATCGTCCCGGTGCGCACGCCGCGTCGTCTCGCGGCGCTCGCCGGCGCCGTGGTGAGCGCCACGGCGTTCACCGTCTGGAACCAGTCGGTCGTGAACGAGAAGGTCTATACGCTGAGCCTGCTCTCGATCGCGCTGATCCTGTGGTTCATCGTGCGCTGGGACGATCAGGAGCCAGGCGCGGCGCACGACCATTACCTGCTGCTCATCATGTATCTCCTCGCGTTGACCTCGACGAACCACATGATGGGCGTGCTCGCGGGAGCGGTCCCGGCCGTGCTCTTGTGCCCGCCGCTCTTGAATCACCGGGCGCCGACCGAGGAGGGACGCAATACCGAGTGGATGCTGTGGTTGTCGTACTGCACGGTGTTGGGCATGCTGCTGTCGCTCGGCATGGAAAACAACTTCCTGATTTACGGCGCCGCGGCGCTCTACCTCGCCGTGCTGGTGGTGACGATCTTTACCGGGAACTGGCGCTTCACGCTCGCGCTCTTCGGTGTCATGGTGGTAGGACTCTCGGTGTTCGTGTTCCTCCCCATCCGCGCGCACCATTATCCCGCCATCAACGAGGGGGAGCCGACCACCTGGCAGGCCTTCCTCGACGTGCTGCAACGGAAACAATACGGCAAGCCGTCGATCTTCTCCGATCCACGCTATCCTGACGGACCAGGAAACCCCGGTCGCACGCCGCTGCTCTTCATCCAGCAGATCGCCAACTACTTCCAGTACTACGGCTGGCAATACGGCCGCGACCTCACCGACAACCTCCGTGGCGCCCTCGCCGTGGCGTTCGGGGGGCTCGGCCTGCTCGGCGCCTTCCGCCACTGGAAGGCGGACCGCCGTCAGGCGCTCGGCATGATCGCGCTGATGTTCTTTCTGACCTTGCTGCTGATCTTCTACCTGAACTTCAAGAGCGGCTTCTCCCAGTCGGTCGAAACGGTCGCCCGCGAGGTGCGCGAGCGCGATTACTTCTTCGTCTGCTCATTCGCGTTGTGGGGGATCTGGGTCGGCGTAGGGCTCGCGACGCTGATGGAATGGATCGTGGACGCGCTACAGGATCGGGTCGCGGACGCATCGCTGCGCTGGAGCTACGCGCTTCCGGTGCTGCTCATCGCGCTCATCCCGCTCTACACGAACCACCTCACGGCGAGCCGCGCCAAGGAGACGCTGGCGCGCGACTTTGCCGTGGACCTGTTGAATTCCGTCGAGCCGTACGGCATCCTCGTCACGGCGGGCGACAACGACACCTTCCCCCTGTGGTACGCGCAGGAAGTGGAGGGCGTGCGGCGCGACGTCGTGATCATCAACCTGTCGCTCGCCAACACCGACTGGTACCTGCGCCAGATGCAGCGCCGGCCGGTCGAGACGTACGATGCCGCGGCCGGGCCGGCGATCTACCGCAACCGCACCTGGCCCAAGCCCGATGGCAAAGTGCTGAGCTTCTCCGACCAGCAGCTCGACAGCATGCAGCTTTATTATCCGCTCGACAAGAAACAGGTGCTCACCTTCGGGAACGTGCAGGTCACGCTCGACCCCGACCAGGTGCATCCACTGGGGAGCGGGCAGGGTTATCTCGAGCGCGCCGACGTCGTGGTGCTGGGCGCGATGCGCGACCAGCTGGGCAAGCGACCGATCTACTTCTCGCGCACCGTCGGAACGTACGCCGACGAGTTCGGCCTCACCCCTTGGCTCGAAGGCAACGGCTTCGCCCGCGCGCTGCGTCTGACGCCGCTCACCCAAAACGACAGCATCCAGGGGATGCCGGGCTTCGGCTTCGTCAACGTGGCCCGCTCCAAGGCGCTGGGCTTCGACGTCTACCACTACGCCGCCGCGGCCCGGCCACGGCCGCGCGGCTGGGTCGACCGGCCGTCCGAAGGTATTCTCGTGACCTATGGGCTGATTTACGAAGTGCTCGCGCAGGCGTTGCAGAAGAGCGATCCGCCGGCTGCCACGCGGGCGATCGCCATCGCCGATTCGATCACGAAGAACAGCCGCGAGTTCCGCGCCAGCATCACGCAACAGCCAGCACCGCAGGTCCAGCCGTCGAACCGGTGACTTGATCAGGGAGGCAACCATGCAGTCCCGTTTCGTCTGGCTGGCCGTGGCGCTCGGCACCGCACCACTCG